>CAZPEE010000192.1:0-5016 GCA_964585525.1 uncultured Cocleimonas sp. | reverse complement strand
GCCATACTACGGCTTTGACGGCATATCGTTATGACTTGCTCAAGTTGGATACGATCAAATAAATCCAGTTGTTGATATAGCCCGGCATCCAGTAATTCTGCTAATATTTCATCCTGATTATTTTCTGCTTGTGCACCATTCCAGTCCATTTGCAGGCGCTGAATTTCATTATCGACAATTTCTTCGGTGATGCGCCCCCCGTTTGCCAGCGTTGCCATGCGGGTGATGCTGGAATTCAAGTCACGGAAATTGGCTTTCCATTCTGCATAGGAGCTTAGTGAGAAGGCAAGGTATTTGGACCTGGCGGTAAGGTTAAAGCCAATTTTCTGATTGGTATTTTGTGCATAACGCTGCAGTTCATATTCAATATTCGGTTCAATATCTTCAAAACGGTTTTTAAGTGAGGGAAGCTGGTAGCTCCACAGGTTAATCCGGGCAAGTAAATCTTCACGGAATTTTCCTGCTTCAACCTGTTGGTATAAATTACGGTTGGTGCCAGCAATCAATTGAAAATCACTACTGATTTCACTATCCGAGCCGAAAGGTGTAAAGACCTTTTCTTCAATGGCGCGTAACAGCATCGCCTGTTCGTCTTGCCCAAGTTCACCAATTTCGTCCAGGAATAATAGGCCTTGATTTGCTTCAACCAGCAGCCCGGCACGATCACTAAGTGCGCCAGTGTAAGCACCTTTAACATGCCCGAAGAGTGTGGACATGGCGTTATCGCCGCGCAAGGTAGCACAGTTAACGATGACCAGTTTGCCGCTGAGTTGGCTGCGTAGTTGTTTAAGCTCAAATATTTTTGTGGCGAGGTGTGATTTGCCGACGCCCGTTGGGCCGCTTAATAATATTGGTGCAGTGGAGCGCACGGCAACATTTTCGATTTCGCTGATCAGCTGGTTATAACGCTTGTTACGGGTTTTAATCCCGCTTTTTAGATGGCTGATACCTTCCTGTGCTTCGCGTTGAAAGCGGCTGGCAATCTGGTCGTAGCGGGATAAATCAAGGTCGATGGTACGGAACGTACCGGCTGGGGCTAATTTACTGGGCGAGCTTTGTATCAGCTTGCCGGGAAAATAATTAGCTTCGTTTAGCAGGTAAATACAAATCTGCGCAACGTGTGTGCCGGTTGTAATATGAAAAAAGTAATTGTTACGCTCGGTATCAAACGTGTAACTGTGTGCAAAATCATGTAACTGGCTGTAGACCTGCTCGAAATCCCAGGGATCGTCGTAGTCAATCAAATAAGTGCTGATCTTTATATTCAGGCAGGTCTGCTCTATATCCCGCATGGTTAAATTGAGCAACCTATCATCTTCCTTGTGATGCAAAAGTACGATCTCATCAACCTGGAAATCATGGTGTTGCAGTAAAGACAATGTTGCCCGCCAGCGAAACCAGCGTTTATTTCCAAAGCCGACATTATCCAGTCGTTGGCCTAATATGCTGACGACAATATTATTCATAATATATAAATAAAAATAGAAAGTTATTAAAAATTATATAAATGTATTCTAGGAGAACCTTGTTATAAATGCCATCTAAAACCGACAAAAATAATTAAAAGCTTATAAAACAATTAGTTAATATTTATTTAATTGCATTTATTAAAAGTTGGCACGGGCATTGCTCTATGTTGTTCGTGGAAACACAAAATAATCAAATGAATTAAGTGGCATCAATAAGGATGCCAGGGAAATGATGATGAAAACACAAATTAACACACAAGCAATCAATACTTATGACGTGATGCATGAGGAAGGCCACTTCCCGGTTAAGTCCTGGACACGCGGTGTACCGTTTGATGAAAACTCAAAAAAGCAGTTGAGGAATATCGCCAAAATGCCCTTTATCCATAAATGGGTGGCAGCCATGCCGGACGTTCATCTAGGTAAAGGTGCAACCATCGGTAGTGTGATCCCAACAATGGGAGCGGTAATACCAGCAGCAGTGGGTGTTGATTTGGGTTGCGGAATGATGGCAGCTAAAACGTCATTAATGGCGGATGATTTGCCTGATAATTTGGCGGCTTTGCGAAGTGCGATTGAGCGGGCAGTACCACATGGTCGTTCGGCACGCCGCCGCGGAGGCCGAGGCACGTTTCGAGACAAAGGTGCCTGGGGCGATGCACCCAATGATGTATTAGACGCCTGGGCGCCATTGGATGATGCTTTTAAAATCATGGTCGAGAAATTTCCATTTTTGAAGCAGACCAACAATATTGCCCATTTAGGAACGCTTGGTACAGGCAACCATTTTATCGAGATTTGCCTGGATGAAAAAAATGCAGTCTGGGTAATGTTGCATAGCGGTTCCCGCGGTGTGGGCAACCGTATTGGTTCGTACTTTATTGAACAGGCGAAAAAGGATATGGAGCGTTACTTTATCCAGCTTCCCGATAAAGACCTGGCTTACATCCCAGAAGGCTCAAGCATGTTTCGTGAATACACTTTATCGGTTGCCTGGGCACAGGATTTTGCCCGAATCAACCGTGAAGTGATGATGAAACGGACGATTCAGGCAATGAGTGAGGTACTTGGCATTCCGTTTAAAGCTGATGTAGAAGCAGTTAATTGTCACCATAACTACATTAGCAAAGAGAACCATTACGATAAAAACGTATGGGTCACTCGAAAAGGAGCGGTGAGTGCGCGCAAAGGCGAAATGGGAATCATCCCAGGAAGCATGGGTGCAAAGTCTTTCATTGTTCGTGGCTTAGGGAATGAAGAAAGTTTTTGCAGCTGTAGCCACGGTGCAGGGCGCGTGATGTCACGAACCCAGGCAAAAAAGGAGGTTTCAATGGAACAACATTTAAAAGCGCTAAAAGGCGTTGAATGTCGAACCGATGAAAGCGTACTTGATGAAACACCAGCCGCCTACAAGCCGATTGAAAAAGTCATGGAGGCACAGAAGGACCTGGTTGAAATCGTGCATACCTTGAAACAGGTAGTTTGTGTTAAAGGGTGATTTTAACCACGAAGAACATCAAGTTCACGAAGATAGCCAATTTAAACCTTTGTGTTCTTCGCGTCCTTCGTGGTGAATCATTCATTAAAAAGATTTGATGTTTACAAGCAAGCGATAGCTGGTTCTGTATGCCAGCCTGACACAAGGTTCATTGAACTGCTGTGTATCTGTTTGTAAGGATTAAATAGGGAAAGTCGCAAGACTGCGGTTCGAATCCGTGTCGTTATAGCCAAATTGGTAAAGGCTCCCCGCAAGGGGAATATGATGGTTCGAGTCCATCTAACGATGTTATCACTATAGCTCATATGGATAGAGCAACTGACTCATAATCAGTGTGTAGCCGGTTCGAGTCCGGCTAGTGAACCCGCCCAGCGTCAAAACTGGGCCTAAAACCAAACGCCCTCCGGGGCAGATGCGAATATTCCCGATGTGGAGAAGGCATTCATTCAGGTCTGTACGACTGTATAGGTGCGTTTAAAACATCAGCATACCAGGCGCCTTTGTGGTGGGTCTGCCAGTAACGAACTCGCGATGGTAAACGCCAGCACAATGCTGCGTTTATCCTCAAAAGCTTCCTTGGCTGGCATAAATCACAGAGCCGTTAAGTATGTGGAATATTTGCATTTTTAATTTTTGGATGACTGATTTTGGCTTTAGTCAGTCGTCATTAACCGTCTCGCCAATAAAAAAGAGACAAAAGAAAAGGAGAAAGCCATGTTTATTATGAAAAGAAAAATCATCGTTCCTGAAACACATCGTGCTTTGTTGTTTAAAGATGAACAATTTATTGATGTGCTGATGCCAGGCGTGCATTCACTGTGGGATTTTAAACACCGTTACCGTGTATCACTATTTAATATTAGCGATACCCTGGCGTCTGGTGTGGCTGATGAGGTACTGAATGTACTGAAATTACATCCTGAAAAAATGGTACAACACGTACAAACCTGGGAAACTGGCGAGCATGAAGTTGGCTTGGTTTACGAGGGCGAAGACAGCGCCAAAGCCGTTTTGCGTGAGGTGAAAGCACCTGCGGAACAGGGCGCATACTGGACTGGTTTTTCTAATATCGAGGTGCGCAAAGTTGATATTTCAGAGGATTTTAAGCTGGATAAGACACTGGCTAGGGTCATCCTTGCTGCCAAAGAGCCCTTGCTGAGAAACTCTGCGCTAAATGCGGTTACAACCAGCACCATCCCTGAGCGCCACCTGGGGTTCCTGGAAGTTGATGGTGAACAAACAACCGAGCTGGGTGCGGGTATCCACGCATGGTGGAAGTTTAACCGTAACTTGAAAATCAAGCAGATTGACCTGCGATTGCAAAACATGGAAATCAATGGACAGGAAATCCTGACCAAAGACCGTGTAGGCTTGCGTGTCAATTTATCAGCCACATGGCAGGTTGCAGATGCAAAACGGGTCTCTGAGGAATTGGCAGATCATGCTGATTACTTGTACCGTGAATTGCAACTGGCCCTGCGTACCATCGTTTCAACTCAAACACTGGATGAGCTGTTAGCAGATAAAAACAAGCTAAACGCAAAAATCCTGGAAATCGTGGTTAGCAAAGTCGCTGAATACGGTATTGAGTTGAAAACACTGGGCGCAAGGGACATCGTATTGCCCGGTGAAATGAAAACGATC
The DNA here is from genome assembly GCA_964585525.1 of uncultured Cocleimonas sp. GTDB lineage: Bacteria > Pseudomonadota > Gammaproteobacteria > Thiotrichales > Thiotrichaceae > Cocleimonas. The sequence goes on along the minus strand of CAZPEE010000192.1, from coordinate 405 downwards.
CTGGCCCAGGTAGTCGAAGCCGAAAAAATGGCAGAAGCAAACCTGATCCGTCGTCGTGAAGAAACACAGGCAACACGATCCTTGCATAACACCGCCAAGGTGATGGAAGGCAACCCAACCCTGTTACGTTTAAAAGAGTTGGAAGTGCTGGAAAAAATCACCTCACAGATCAGCACGCTGAATGTGTACGGTGGTCTGGATGGAGTAATGAATGATATGGTTCGTATTCCGTCAAAGCTAGGTAAAACTAGCTAAGTTGAAACTAGAGCCGGGCTTTTGCCCGGCTCTTTTATATGTGTAAATAATCAGAAACAAGGGTTTCTTTAATAACTTTTAATACTGCGTAATATTGCGTGGCTCATTTAGCGCTATCCTTAGTATCTTTTAGTGACATAAACTCGCGCC
>CAZPEE010000191.1:0-5022 GCA_964585525.1 uncultured Cocleimonas sp. | reverse complement strand
ACATAACTGAGTTGTCCATTTTTGGAAAACAAAATGGCAAGCTCATTAAAAAAAAAGCACCCGAAGGTGCTTTTTAAATCATTTCATTAAAACTTATGATTTAAGCTTTTTTGATAAAGAAAGTGAACTCGCCACCATCTTCTGCAGTAGAAACCAACTCATTGCCTGTTTGCTTACAAAAAGCTTCGAAATCTTTAACTGAACCAGGGTCAGTTGCAATGATTTTCAGTACCTGGCCTGTTTCGAGGCCGTTGATTGCTTTTTTAGCACGTAAAATTGGAAGTGGGCAGTTAAGTCCTCGTGCGTCTAGTTCTTCGTTGAAATCGCTCATTGATTTCTTCTCCTGTGTATATTAGTTAAAGCTGATATGCGCGCCGTACTTTATCATCAAAAGCCCTAAATCGCACTATATTTTCGCTAGGAAACGTATGTCTTATCAGACATTCGTATATACTATAGTGTTTAATTTTTTAATTTCAAGAACATAGCTCAAGAAGATATGACTTTTAACTTTTCAAAAATGCATGGCTTAGGCAATGATTTCGTTGTCATTGATGCCATTAACCAGCCCATTTCATTGAATAGCAAGCAGATTCAATTTATTGCTGACCGGCATTTTGGTATTGGTTGCGACCAGCTTTTACTGGTGGAAAGCACTGACCTAAAGGAAGCGGATTTTCGCTACCGGATTTTTAATGCCGATGGCGGTGAAGTTGAGCAATGTGGCAATGGCGCACGCTGTTTCGCTACATTTGTCCACGATCAGGGCTTAACGGACAAAAATGAAATCCCTGTTATCACCAACGCTGGCTTGATCGTACTTAAACTTGAAGACAATGGACAAGTAACCGTTAACATGGGGCAACCCACCTTTGAACCCAAATCACTCCCTTTTTTGGCAGCAGAAGAGCAGTCTACTTATGCGCTTGAAATAGACGGCAAAACAATCATGTTTAGTGCCGTTTCGATAGGAAACCCGCATGCTGTCATTCAGGTTGATGATATTGAAACAGCGCCGGTAAAAGAAATAGGTGCTAAAATCCAGGCTCATGAAAGTTTCCCTGAATCCGTAAACGTCGGCTTTATGCAGATTATAGACCCTTCCCATATTAGACTTCGCGTCTTTGAACGCGGCGCAGGTGAAACGCAAGCCTGTGGCACAGGTGCATGTGCTGCCGTTGTTGCCGGTCGTTCACTAGGCTTACTTGAAGATACGGTTAATGTCGGCTTAAGCGGTGGAAACCTATCAATTCACTGGGAAGATGAGCAAAATCCCGTTATGATGACGGGACCAACTGCGACGGTATTTACAGGTACAATCACATTACCGTTATAATTGTAGAAATGACAGGATTAAACCAATGAGCACATCAAAATCAAATAAGAAAAATAACACCACAACGAGCAACGAAGATGCCCAGATTATCGCCGATGCGATGATGGATGAATCAGTCATTGCTGATTACCTCGGCTCGCATCCTGATTTTTTTAATCGGCACACTGAATTATTGGCAAATTTACAGGTTCCTCACCAGGCTGGCGCAGCATCATTAATCGAACGTCAAATCGCCGTGTTACGTGAAAAAAGCCGTGACCTGGAAGAACAGCTAAATGGACTGATCCGCACCGCCAGAGGCAACGAACAAATCGTTACACGCCTGCAACGTTTTACCCTGGAACTCATGCGTGCCAATGACATCAATGATGTCATCGCAACTTGCCAGGATGTGTTACGCGATGATTTTAATGCGGACTATGTATCAATCCGCATCATAGATAAAACCCGCGGTGATGGCAAAGCAGCCAATGAAGATATCAATACAACCGATAATGACGGCCTCCATTTCATCAACCCAAAAGATAAAAACCTAAAGCAGTTTGCGCGTTTGTTTGATAATAAAAAACCTGTCTGTGGCCGCTTGAAAAAAGAGCAGCAAAACTTTCTATTTGGAGAAAGCGCGAAAAAAATCAAATCCGTTGCACTGATTCCGCTCGCAGGGGCTGAAAAACTTGGCATCCTCGCCCTGGCTAGCCAGGATGAAACCCGCTTCCACCCCGGCATGGGCACGGTGTTTATCAGTCACCTCGGTGAATTAATCACAACCAGTTTAGCGCGTTACCGAAACCAGTAAGCCGCACTAAAATCAACAAAACGTGCAAGATGCCATCCAACAATTTGAAGATTATCTCAGTCACGAAAAGCGTTATTCCAAACACACCCTGTCAGGCTACCGGCGCGACCTGGGGCAATTTTCCAAATGGCTTGCAGGTGATGGTGCGCCGGATAATCAAAAAATCCTATCCGCTGACTCATTAGCTATTCGCAACTGGGTTGCAGCGCTGCACCGCCAGGGAATTAGTGGTAAGACATTACAACGCAAACTATCTTCATTACGCAGTTTTTATCAGTACCTGTTGCGGCAGCATCATATTTCTAAAAACCCGGCCGTTGATATACGCGCCCCAAAATCACCCAGAACCTTGCCACAAACACTGGATGCCGAAAGCCTTACGCAACTATTGGAAATACCCGGGGATAGTATTCTCGCCATCAGGGATCGTGCCATCATGGAACTGTTTTATTCGTCCGGCTTGCGCTTATCCGAATTGACTGGCTTGAACCTGGACAGTATTGACCTCAATGAAAATACCCTAAGAGCCGTAGGTAAGGGCAATAAAGAACGTATTTTACCCATCGGCAGGAAAGCGGTAGATGCCTTACAAACCTGGTTGAAATCACGTATCGCACTGATAAAAACCGGCACAGACATGAATGCTTTATTTATCAGCAAGCAGGGTAAACGAATCAGCCCAAGGACAGTCCAGCAACGCTTGAATTACTGGCGGAAAAAACAGGGGCTGGAGCAACCGATCCACCCGCATAAACTGCGCCACTCCTTCGCCAGCCATATTCTCGAATCATCCGGTGATCTACGCGCCGTACAGGAATTATTGGGCCATGCCGACATCAGCACCACGCAAATATACACCCACCTGGACTTTCAGCATCTGGCAAAAGTTTATGATAAAGCCCATCCACGTGCGCGAAAAAAAGCTGAAAATTTAACCAATACTTCAAAAAAATAGATTACTTAGCGCTTACACTTGACTCTTTTTAGTAAATATGTTTTTTTAATAAAGTAGCTGAATACTGTTTATTCGCGCTTTCTGCGCAATTAACACCTTTAAATATTTTTGATCAAAGGATAATCCTTTTATGTTCTTACGTGTCCCTTCGTTAGCGCGTGCGCTAGTATTAACCATCATTACACTTACCCTTTCTGCCTGTAATATCAGTGGATCTGGCCAAAAAGGGCCATTTGTTGCTGGATCTAATGTCACAGTATCCCAACTAAACAACCAGGCAACTGTAATTCCTTCAAGTACGCAAACCACACACATTAAAGGGAAGCAAGGTGCTTACTCTACGCAAGAAAGAATACGCTGGAGAGGATGGACCCAAGTCCAGGTTTCAGGTCAGTTCTTTAACGAATTTACCAATAGTAATAGCAGCACTTCTTTGACACTGGATGCTATTACCAACAAAGATCGCCGGTTCGATACTGCCAACGTGCATTTATTTTCACACCTGGCGGCTGCACGTATTAGATACCTGGTTAAAACAAAACACTTTAATCGCAAAAAAGCCTGGAAAAAAGCACAAAAAGAGATGAAACGCCTGTTTGGACTGAAAAGAGTCAGCCAAAATATCCATCGGGGTGTTGAACAACTCAGTTTACTTAAAGGCTCTGGAGCATTTAGAAAAGACAATGCCAACCTGCTGTTATTTACCGGCAGCTTCCTTGCAACAGGCGGGGATGCCAGTAGCCTGCAATTACTCGCTGATGACTTTGCTGATAACGGAAAATTTGATGGTGCTGGCGACGCTAGCTTTCATGCAATAGCGGTTGAAGCAGGTACAACAGGCCTATTAACCAAGCTATCCAAAAACCTTAAAAAACATGGTGCTAGAAATCCTCCCAACATCGGTGATATGAAAAAATTGCCTAAATGGGTTATTAAAGAAGTTGCTGATGTTACCCCTCCTGTTATCACAATCACTGGCCAGAATCCTGTTACAATTGAAGTAGGTACACCTTATGTTGATGAGGGTGCAACAGCACTTGATGAGACAGATGGGGCAGTTGCTGCAAATGCAATCAATAATTCAGATGTTATTGATACCTCTGTACCTGCCACGTTTACGGTCACTTACCAGGCAGTTGATGTTGCAGGCAATATTGGCACAGCTACCCGTATCGTTAACGTAGTTGAAGCTGCCGATACAACGCCGCCAGTCTTAACATTGCTAGGCAATAACCCGGATACCGTTGAAGTCGATACCAGTGAAGTACCCCAGCCCTATCAAGACCCTGGATACACAGCAACAGATGACCGGGATGAGGTCGTTAATGTTGTTGTTGATGGGCTGGACTTCATTGATAGAAGCAATAAAGATGCATCATACACCATAACTTACACTGCAACAGATTCCGCAGGAAACTCAACAATTGCTAAACGTACTGTAACCATTGTTGACACGACAGCTCCTGTCATCACGCTAATTGGTGACAATCCACACACCATAACGGTTGACAATGGTGAAGCACCTCAGCCTTATCAAGACCCAGGCGCGACCGTATCGGATAACTATGACAATGCGCTTGCTTACTCAGTTGACCCAAGCGTTGTGGACACCGGAAAGACCGGAAGTTATACACTTGTTTATACCGCGGTTGATTCTTCTGGCAATGAAGCAACTGCTGTCGAACGTGTCGTAACCGTTGTAGCAGCGCCAAATCAAGCACCCGTTGCTAATGCAGGTGCAGGCACCACGGTGCAAGTCAACAGCCCGGTAACGTTGACTGGTTCAGGAACAGACACCGACGGCACTATCGCAAGCTACAGCTGGTCTGAGAATGGCACCGTTTTAGCAAGCACCGCATCGTTTAGCTACACACCAACAACAGTTGGTGACCATACGCTGACCTTGACGGTAACCGACAATGACGGCGCTAGCGC
>CAZPEE010000190.1:0-5040 GCA_964585525.1 uncultured Cocleimonas sp. | reverse complement strand
CTGTTGTGGACAGTTTCGAAATATCCAGCAAGCCCCTGGCGGCGCGTTTTTTAACCCAAGCCACCTTTGGCCCAACAGAACAAAGCATTGATGAATTATTTGCCATAAAAAACTATGAAAAATGGATAGACCAGCAATTTGCCAAGCCGGTTACTTTGCACCTCCCTAAAGTCAAAGCACTCGGCAGAAAAATGTGTGCCTACACAAGTTCTATGGGCGAAGCAAGAATTGACTCCTGGGAGTTTGCCTACCCGCGCCATCAAATCTGGTGGGAAACAGCTCTGCACGCCGAAGACCAATTAAGGCAACGTGTTGCTCTGGCACTTAGCGAAATACTGGTTATTTCTGATTCCGAAGGCCTGGGGCTAGGTGAGTTCGAATTAGGCGTCACCAGCTATTATGATGTTCTGGTAAAACACGCATTTGGTAATTTCCGTGATTTACTCGAAGAAGTGACTCTTCATCCAGCTATGGGTGACTTCCTGAGCATGACGCGCAACCGCAAAGCCAATGCTGCCGAAGGCATTCGCCCAGATGAAAACTATGCCAGGGAAGTTCTGCAACTCTTTAGCATCGGCGTTCACGAGTTAAATATTGATGGTAGTGTAAAAAAAGATGCCAATGGCCATGCCATCCCAACCTATAATCAAAAAACCATTGAAGAATTTGCTAAAGTCTTTACTGGCTGGGGCTATGCCGATATTCCCTGGGATGGTTACTTTGGCGATGCCGATCACACCATTCCACTTAAGGCGTTTGAGCAATACCACGATAAAACGGAAAAAACATTATTCAATGGCGCAAAAAGCCCAGCCAACCAAACTGCGCAGGCCGACCTTGATTTTGCCCTGGATAATATCTTCAACCATCCCAATGTCGGCCCGTTTATTAGTAAACGGCTAATCCAGCGCCTGGTTACCAGCAACCCACGCCCAGATTATATCGCCAAAGTTGCTAAAGTCTTTAATGATAATGGAAATGGCGTTCGGGGCGATCTTAAAGCAGTTGTAAAAGCCATCTTGCTGGATGTCAATGCACGCTCCATAAGAAGGCCAGCAAGCTTTGGTAAACTGCGCGAACCGATGCTACGCTTATCCCACCTGTGGCGCGCCTTCAAAATGCAAACCGCTTTGAAAAAAGGGCATTACTGGGAACCCGAAAAAACCTGTGGCCAGGGTACTTATCCCTATTACAATTTCTGGACATCTCTGGATTACTTTAAAACGCAGACGGGGCAAGGCCCTTTGCAGGCAAAATCAGTTTTCAATTTTTTCAAACCAGGCTTTGCGCCTTCTGGGAAAATCAATGACACCGGCCTGGTAGCACCCGAATTCCAAATTGTTAATGAAAACACCATTACTGGAACAAGCAACCTGTTACACGAATTCATCCTGGAATTTAGTGACAGTAAAGTAACAACGCCCGTTGTGGAAGGGTTTTCAAAATTAAACCTGGGCAGGGAAACGGCACTGGCGACAAATACCAACGCACTACTCAATCACCTTAATCTGATTCTATTCAATGGTGAAATGTCCAGCGGTCTACGTAATATCATCAAATCACACCTGACGACAACCAAAGCCAAGCTGACAGCAAACGATTATTACCCACCGAACGAGCATGCGCTATACCTTGCCAAAGAGGCTATTTTGCTTGCCATCAGCTCACCTGAATATTTAATCCAGCGTTAACACATCATACCGTGAGAACAAAATGAAAAACACACAAACTCATCGCAGAACCTTCCTGAAAAAGCTGGCATTTGGCATTGGCTCCACTTCCTTGCTGGCAACCCAGACAAAACTGCAACTGGTGCAAAGCGCCCTGGCAGCATCTTCAGACTATAGCAATTTGAATGATTATAAATCGTTGGTCTGCGTCTATCTGGCTGGCGGCAATGATTGTTTTAACATGCTAGTGCCTTATGGACCAAGCGCCTATAACAAATACAAAACAGCCAGAACCAACCTCGCCCTGCCACGTAATACGCTACACCCGTTAAAAGGCAATCAGCAGGCATTTCACGCAGCCATGGCTGACCTTAAAACACTGTATAACAGCGACAAACTTGGCATTGTCACAAATGTCGGGGCATTAGTTGAGCCAACTACCAGGGCAGCGTTTCAAAACGAAACAGCCAACTTGCCAAAAGAATTATTCTCACATAACCACCAACAGGAATTCTGGCAAACAGGCGCAACGGCAAAATCCAGCACACACCCTCCCGGCTGGGGTGGACGCATGATGGATTTATTAGCCAGTGCCAATAACAAGCCTACAGAACCCGCCCTGTTCAGCGTTGCCGGAAACAGCATTTGGCAACGTGGCCTAAAGCCACTGGACTTTGTGCTAAACCCTTACAGCGGCGTAACAGAAATTGATGCCTTTAAAAACGAGGACTGGCCAGATTGGCGCCAAAGCCGCAATAGCGCCTGGGACAAAATACTCAAACTGAACAACAATGCTTTGCTGAACAAACACATGGCCAATACCTACGTCAAAGCACAAGATCGCATCGGCAATTTAATTGGTAAAATTGCACAAGCACAAGCCATTACAACACCCTACCCCGCTAATAATAGCCTGGCAGAGCAGTTAAAAATGGTGGCAAAAATGATCTCCATCCGACAAAACCTGGGCATGAAACGCCAGATATTTTTTGTCGCCCTGGACGGCTGGGACACCCATGGAAACCAACTAACAGACCATGCAAACAATCTCAAATTACTCAACGATGCGCTTGATAGTTTCTACAAAACGACAGTTGAGCTAAATGTTGCAGATACCGTCACCACCTTCACCGCCAGCGAATTCGGGCGCTCCTACAGCATCAACGGTGACGGCACCGATCACGCCTGGGCAAGCCACAACCTGATCATGGGAGATGCCGTACAAGGCGGACAAATACATGGAACGCCCATGGATTTAACCATCAACGGCCCACAAGATGCCGAGGACACCGGACGCTTCATCCCGAAATATGGTGTAGACCAATACGGCGCGACACTGGCAAGGTGGATGGGCATGGCAGACAGTGACCTACTGGACATTTTCCCCAATCTGCACAACTTTAACAGCCATGACCTAGGCTTTATGCTATAAACCTGACGCAATATCCCGATTCATCACATTCAGCTACAATTAAACTTTTCCGGGTTATAATGGGAGTCTATAACTTAATAACAATAATAAAATCCCGCTATGAACAAATCCGTTAACCCGCTTCTTGCCCTGCTGATTGTCTCGCTTTTCGGCAGTTTGTTATGGCTAAATTTCCACTTTTACGCCAAGGCACTGGACGTACCCAAAATCACCCATATCAAAAAAAAACCAGGGGATTCGATTGTCTTGCGACTCGGTAGCAAGTTATATAATTACCAGAGTGGAGGAAAGTTACAAGGCATCATAGACCTTGAAAAATTAGGCATTAAGGGCACATCGGGTGATTTTGATTTTTTCAGTAATGGTGACCTGTTAATAAACAGTGACGAATATCAGCGCACTACCAAAGAAAACCTCGCCGCTTATGCGCGCATGAAAAACAACAATACAGCACCACCCAAACAGGGACGAGGACTGTTTCGTTGCAAGCTTTCCCAGCAACAATGCGAAGTGTTTAACCAATCCATACCTGAAATACAGGGCCCGCATTTCCTGCACATTGACCGCGTGACAGATGAAGTTTATCTGGCAGATACCACACGCCATGCCATTCGTAAATTAAGCCCTGATGGGGAATTACTGGCAGAATTAACCAGCGGACTGAAGTTTCCCAACCAGGTTTATCTGGAACATGGCAAAAAACAGAATAAACTCTGGGTGGTTGATACAAACCACCATGTTGTCAAGGCACTCAACCCCGCCAATCAAAATTTCGGTGAACTCATCGAAAAACACAAAACCACCCTCGATCGACAGTGGGTTTGGCCAAGCGCTTTTTCCAGAATAGGCAAATCCTGGGCTGTCCATATCTCTGACAACGCCATGGAAAACGCCAGAATAGCCGTATTCGACAAGAAATGGGTTAAAAGCCACGAACTGGTACTGCCCAAAAAGGCAGACCCCGTTGCCAGTGAAGTCATTGATGATAAATTGATCGTAGCAGATGCAAATAATTACACACTCTATCAATTTGACCAGTATGGAACCCGCTTAAATGATTTTGCCGACAAGGAGTCCTCAAACGGAATCCGTGCACAACTGGAGGAAAACAAGGCACAAGACAAACAATACCGCCAATGGAGCGACTGGATACTGTATGGCGGCATCGGGCTGTTTATTTTATTTTTTGCCTATGCGCTCAAACAAGCCATTGATGATGCAAAGGAAGCTAAAGAACACGAAGCATACACTGATGACCCTGCTCAGCTAGACAACGAAAATATCATCCGCCTCGCCAAACTACCGATAGAAGGTGAATGGATTGAAGCCAAACCCTATTTCAAACAAATGAAATGGTATGTGCTTGCCATCATTGTCTTTTCTATCGCAATCTTGTTATACATGGTAAAACTAACAGGTAATTTACCTACCGAATTGCTAGTAACGATGTTTATTTTTTCAGCAATGATGGGTTTAATATTCCTTCCGCTTAGCAAAATAGCGAACTATAAAATTGGTTTTTTCAAAAATAATGTCACCATCAAAACCGACAAGGGGCAACTTATCTCTGCACCTTACCAGGACATTAAATGGGGCAAACGATTCTTTACCATCGGTGAATGGTTTATCCCAATTGGCAACCCAAACCAGAGCATATTCCCCTATGACAAGCTACAACAAAAACTGATACCCTACCTGTCGCCCAGGCACAAAACAGGTGAAATGGACGCATTAAAACTGCAATGGGCAAGCCCGGAAGGCATGTTAAAACAAATCGTATTCGCCTCGCTACTGGGCCTGGTGTTAATCGTCATGCTATAACACTCAGATAATCATCAGTAAAAATCTGCGTCATCTGTGGATAAAAGGTAATATCCCCGCCCATGAAAATACTTAGCTGGAATATTCTCCACGGTGGTGGAAAACGTGCCCATGAAA
>CAZPEE010000189.1:2605-5046 GCA_964585525.1 uncultured Cocleimonas sp. | reverse complement strand
AGCTTACGAAAATAACCAGGCTGCTGGCAGTGCGGTTATTTTTCCATCATCCCAGCTTTGTATGTGTGGATCATTTGACACAAGAAGTGCGTGCAATAGTGGTTTGTCAAGAATGCTATCCAGCTTGCGTAAGTGTCTTGCATCGGAGCGTGTTACGTTTTTACTTTTTTTGATTTCAATGGCGATATAGCCATTGTCTAGCGCGAGTAATAAATCAACTTCTTTGCCATCGAGTGTGCGTAAGTGGTAACACTCTATTTCTAGCCGGTTGTTCTTGATTTGTTTGAAAAACTCTGAAACCACGGCACTTTCAAATTCTGCTCCCGTTAATTCTCCTGTGCGTGAGAGTAAAATACGTTGAATGCCTGCGTCAAGAAAATGAATTTTGGGTGACTTTGATAGCCTTTTATGTTGATTTTTAAACCAGGGTGGAAGCAACATAATTTGGTAGCTAATGTCTAAATAATGAATAAACCGTTTGGCGGTTACATGGGTAATGCCTGCTTGTTTTGCGAGTGTGCTGGTGTTCAATAATTGTGAAGTTAAAGAGGCGAGTGTCTTTTGTGCGCGCACAAAAGGTTCTAATTCCCGTAGGTTTGCCAGGTCACGAATATCACGTTGTAGATAAGTGCTAACATAATCACGCAACCAGTCGCGCTTGTCATTTTGTTCTAATGATTGATCAACAATGGCAGGCATCCCACCGTAGTGCAGGTATTGTTCAAACTCAATTTCTGCTTGTGCGTAGCGTTGATCTGTTTGTGGGATTCCATTTAAGCAGCTTGTATCACTGGGCTTGGCAAGGAATTGAAGTAACCTGGAGGGTTTGATTTCATCATCCCATGATGTGGTTAATCTTTCGGGTAGCGTTAAGGGGTAAAGCTCTATGAGTGCGGTTCTTCCTGCAAGGCTTTCCTTGATCTGGTTTAAGAGAAGGATTTGGCTGGAGCCCAATAACACAAACCGTGCATCTGAAAATTGATCATAGCTTGCTTTTACCGATTCAATCAGTTGAGGTAGTTTTTGAACTTCGTCTAAAATGACACGAGGATGTTGTTGATACCATTGTATGGCTGATAATGTGGCATAGTCAGGTCGGGTGATGGGGTCTTCAAGAGAAATGTAATCAAAATCAGGGAAGGCTTGTTTGACCAGTGTGGTTTTACCTGTTTGCCTTGCACCTGTGAGCGTTGTTATACGGCCAAATCTGGAGGCTGATTTCTTTTTAAGTAATTTATAAACGGTTCTATTTATCATAACTGGTGCTATTTCGGCGTAATATTTAACATCTATTATACAATATTACGCCTGTTTTTTATAGTTTCTAAAATATTCGTGTTTTATTCAGCAAGGTTGGGGTGAGGCACGAACCCCGGCATCACCATGATTTTAGGATGATTCGGGGTCAAAGCGTCCAGTGTTTGCTACAGGAATACTGTTTAATTTATTAGTGCGTTTATAACGCAGGGGTCGCTGGGTGCCGTAGGGTAAATTAGCATTGTCCAGATTGTCTCTGTCTTTCCCTGCGCTCGCTGCTTACTCTGTGTTAAAAATATTGGGGATGAAGTTTATGAAGGATAACATCCGGGCCTACGTGCTCTTTTTTTCCTTGTGGTGAAAATAATGTTTTAAAGATGCTGTGGTCACGGTCTACAGTAAATCTATGATAGAGCGACGCTTTTTAAAATAAATTTAAGGTAAATCCTCCGCCTTGAAGTCCAGCCGTTTATGAATAACCGCCAGCACTTCTGATTGCTCTGGTTTTGCTTTATAATTTACCTTATAAATAATGCGGTAGGAATAAAGTGATAGCTCACGAATCGCCGTTTCATTGACCTCGGCTACTTTCTTGCCCATTCTGGGTAAGTTAGTCAGTATATCTGTTTTCTCCCGAATAGCATGAACCACTTTCTTTGCGTAGAAAGGAGAGTCCTTGGCAATAAAATCATGGATAGCTCGTAAATCTGCTTTCGCAGGTTCCGACCAGATTACCATGTATCAATCTCTCGTTGCAGTTCTTCGCTGGTAAGCGTTTTACCCTGTTTGACAGCCTCTTGTCCTTTCTGAATTTTATCCAGCACATAGAGTCGGTACATAATCTCTTCCATGTTTGTATCATCGGGTAATTGATGAATGGTATTTAATGCTTCTTGTTTAGTGGCCTGCATGGTGTTACCTCGTATAAAAGTGCCTGAAAGCGGGGGTATTTTATAAATGTTATTTTCTTTCATTTATGAAGGTGTTGCCATTTTATCAGATGCTTCGCAAAACTTCTTCCTTCGGGACGAAGCACAAGGTTGGGGTGAGGCACGAACCCCAACATCACCATGATTGGGGTCAAAGCGTCCAGTGTTTGCTACAGGAATACTGTTTAATTTATTAGTGCTTTATAACGCAGGGGTCGCTGGGTGCCGTAGGGTAAATTAGCATTGTCCAGATTG
>CAZPEE010000189.1:0-2505 GCA_964585525.1 uncultured Cocleimonas sp. | reverse complement strand
TTTATAACGCAGGGGTCGCTGGGTGCCGTAGGGTAAATTAGCATTGTCCAGATTGTCTCTGTCTTTCCCTGCGCTCGCTGCTTACTCTGTGTTAAAAATATTGGGGATGAATTTAATTAACCACGAAGGACATGGAGAGATGTAATGCATTGTGTCTTTACTATTCCAGTGGGTGGCGTTTGTGTAGTGCTTCCAGTGCATGGTGGCTGGCGCTGTGGCTGTGGTGGTCGCTGTGTTTGCAGTGGCGGTGGCTGATGAACCAGATGATGAAAAATACCAGTAGTGACCCGCCAAGGCTGATGCTGCGGGTGTAGTGGTGCAGGTGTTCGATGATGTCTGGTGTGCTTTGTTGGAGTGTTTGCCATTCGTTGAGGGCTTCGATGCCTTCCTTGATGATGCTGAAGCTGGTGAGGTAGCCTGCGGCGGCTATGCCGAATGAGGCGAGTTTACAGTAGCGTGTCTGGTGCTGGTTTTTGATCAGTTGGCTGATGATGTCGGTGTTTTTTTCCAGGTGGTTGAATTGTGCGTCAAGTTGTTTGATGCGGTAGAGCTTTTGTTGCATCTGGTTGTGGCTGTTGATGTGGCTGATGACGGGGTGGAAAAAGTTGAGTCGGAAGTTGCGTAGCTGGTGTTCTATTGATTGCAGTAATTTGGTGTTTTTTTTGAGTTTTCCGGGTTGGTTAATCCAGGTGCTGGTGAGTTGCTGGTAGTGTTGCATGGCGTTTTCAAGGTGAAAAGCCAGTAGGTGAATCGGTTGATGGGCAGGGCGGATGACGGCGTTTTTATAGTTTTTGAGTATTTCGGGTGCATCGTCTTGTCGTTGGACCAGTGTGGCACTGCCTTCCTGGGCGAAAGCATGGCTGACGTTGTGGTAGTCTTCGCTGATTTCGACACGTCCCTGGGTGTTTTTGGGCTGGTAGTCGCTGGTGTGGTGCAGTGCCAGTCGCGTGATGATGTCCTGGCTGTGTGGTTCTGTTAGCAGGGTGTTGTTGTTTGTTTGCAGGTAGCTGTGGGTGTAGACCCGTTTGGCTTTGTCTTTTTTGTGGCTGGTTTCGCCGTGTAGCTGGCGTATCAGTTGGCCGAGTGTGCAGGTGCTGTCGTTGTTGAGTTGTAGTGTGTTGAATCGTGCCAGTGCAGCGACGGTTTCGTTGATCTGTTGCCAGTTGGGTTGCTGGTTTTTGCAGCGTAGTGTGAGTTCCAGGCTGCTGATGCTGAATCCACTGCTGAATTGGTGGTGCAGGAGTTGTTCAAATTGTAGTTGAATGGGTGCTGTTTGTTCGTTTTGTTGGCTTTGCTCTTGTTGCAGGCGTTGTTTACTGCGCTTGCGTGGCATCAGGCTGATTCCGTTTTGGTTGATTTGGCGTATGTGCTGTTTGTTGAGTTGCCAGCTTGTTATGGCACGGTTGCGATCATGAAACAGGTGGTGAATGGGGCTGATCAGGTCTCTGCTGAGGTTGTAGCTGTGCGCTTCCCAGAGTGGTGTGGCTTGTGTGCCAAACAATGTGGGTGATCTGATGTCACTGCTGCTGATGTTGTCAATAGGGCAGTGGTGGTCGAAAAAGTAAAACAGGGTGATGCGGTGGTCGCTGATGTGTAGGTGGGTATCTGTCATGGGCTATGTTTGGTGTTACGGATGTCGGGTTTTATTATGGCATAGTTTGTGGTTTTTGTTTTATTCGTTAATGTGAGCCGTATTTATTCATAGGGCAGCAGAGTATCTTTGGACCCACCCCTTGCGGGGTGGGAGTAGAGTGTAGTTAATTAGATTTTTGCCCTGCTATCATTTCATCCAAAAGGGCAAATGAGGCTTTATCTCCCTTTGTTTTGCACCTTTCTCGTCAAAGCCCTTTTTCCCTTTATTGATAAGTCTTTTCCCTTAACCCCTTTTAAATTTCTTGATTCAGTTATCTCAATGGCGATACTGCGGGCTATTTCGATAGTTTCCCTCAGTGTTTTACCTTGGGCAACCAGTCCAGGAATGTCTTCACTGGTTGCCAGATAAACATTTTCAGGTAGTTTTTTAATATGCAAACGGGCAAATGTTGCCATGGGTTTAGTACTCCATCAAACCAATATTAATGGAGTACTAGCTCCTGGGGAACAGTTCGGAGGTTTTGGTCTTTTTGGGGCATGTTTTAGGTTGAGGTGGGTTTGCTGGATCATCAGCAGGTTGGTAAATTTGAATAAAGTTTTTTGACATAGTTCCCTGATAGCTCAGGAAGCTTAATCCGTTGATGCACAAGACCCTAAAATTCTTATCATTTTTTGTGAAGCGTTCGTGTTCATCCATGCAGGATGATAGAAAGAGCAATACACAGAACAGTAGAATACGTGTTTTCATAATGGCTTGTCCTTTTTTGTTTTGTATAGAACAACGGTGTTAGCAACCTATTCAGCTTCATTGCTGAATATCAGTTGTGGAAAATAATGGATTTGTATGAGTAAGGTAAGGCAGATATGCCTGTTTTACTTCCCGTTTGAATGTTCGAAAGACAAGGAGAAGAG
>CAZPEE010000188.1:0-5063 GCA_964585525.1 uncultured Cocleimonas sp. | reverse complement strand
CCAGGCAGGTACAAACTGTGATTTTGTAAAAACGGCATTTGAAATATCCGGGTTAGTCCTTCGCTTAATGATATAAGTACCCTGTTTATTAAATTTCACACAAAAGCACTGCACAAAATCTCCATCAAAAAACCTTGATACCGTCACGTTCAACCCCGCCCGCTGCAGGTTATCTACACATTGAACAGTTAACATGATGTCTGTTTATTGAACCTGGATGAAGAACCTGGAGTGGTTATTATGAGTATTGTATTTGGTTTTCTCGGCATTGTTTTCATGCTGGCGATTTTTGCTGTTGTGGTCTTTTTTGCGATTTTCATGGCGCGAAAAATTGGTTTGTTGAAGCCGCCTGAAGTCGGTGAGGATGGCAAGCCGCTGGGGGTTGCAGGTTTTAAAAGTTATTGGTCTGATTTTCAAAGCATCAGTAACTCGTTGATTTTCAAGTTTGCCATTATCGCGGTGCTGGTGGGTGTGATGACCATCCCGCAGGATATGGTGAACAAAATTGTGTATGAACGAAGTGGTTTGTATCACTCCGCAATTCGTGATATTGCCAATTCGTGGGGGCATAAACAATCCTTGAAAGGGCCTGCACTGCTGATCCCTTACACCGAAAAATTCAACTCGGTTGCGTATAAGACTGATGCAAACGGTATGGAACATAAGGTCAATAAAGTCCAATATAAAAAACGTACCGCGATTGTGTTACCCGATGATTTGAATATCGAGGTAAAACTGAATGGTGAGAAGCGCAAAGTTAGCCTTTATGAAGCACTGGTTTATTCGGCTGATTTGGCTATCACGGGTTCTTTTACACGTCCCGATATGAGCGCATTGTCTGACCATATCGACAAAATTGAGTGGGATAGGGCATGGTTTGCATTGGGTATTTCCGATACGCAGGCGATCAATAAAGTCTCCAGCTTACAGTGGGATAAAGTTGGGGATAAGCAGAAAACACCGCTCAATATAGACTTTGAGCCAGGTACGGCTGTGGTTAAAATATTGCCTAGTGGTTTTCATGCGGCACTGCCATTGCAAGCGGATGTAAAACAAAATAATGCTGGTGATAGCAATAGACTGACGACAGGTTCAACTGTTTCCGCTGCTACAATCGCGGCATCTACAACCACTACATCTACAACCGCCATCCCTACAACCACAACAACAGCCCCAAAAGCTGCAAAACAACGTTATCGCTTCTCCTTAAAACTGAATGTCAATGGTAGCGAGGGCTTTTATTTTACCCCCTTTGGTAAAACTACTGATGTAGAAATCAGCTCCGACTGGCCGCATCCCAGCTTTCAGGGCAGTGTCTTGCCAGATAGTCATGAGATAACGGCACAGGGCTTCACTGCCAACTGGTCAGTGCCGCAGTTGGCAAGGAACTACCCGCAAATCTGGACGCTGGAAACACAAACATTTAACACCCAGGAATTTAATGCCGGTGTTAACCTGTTTGAAACCGTGTCGCTCTATTCGCAAGTCACCCGTGCGATTAAATATGGTGTGCTTTTCCTGTCATTAACCTACATCACTTTCCTGATTTTTGAACTGGGTATTGGCCGCCGCCTGCATGTGGTGCAATATGCCATGATTGGCCTGGCCTTGTCGATGTTCTACCTGGTGCTGTTGTCAATGGCAGAACATACAACCTTCTTTAACGCTTATATCGCGGCGGCGACCATTATTATCGGTATGATTAGCCTGTATACCTACGCCGCAATACGCAGTTTTACCCGTGCGTCGCTGATAAGCATCTTGCTAACAGGTTTATACAGCATGCTGTATACACTCTTGAAACTGGAAGATAATGCACTACTTGCCGGAACCACCTTGCTACTGGTGATACTGGGTGTCTTGATGTATCTGACACGTAATATTGGCAAGGAAAAAGATGTTAAAAATCAATCTTCTGGGTCAAACTTTGAAAAAGAAAAGCAGCTTCAGAATCGTTTATTGAGTTGATGTTTGCTGCTGCAAGTTTTTACTCCTCTCTCTCTTCGAGGAGGGTTTTGTAAAAGTACGCTTTTGTAGGTTGGCGCTGAGCTTGCGAAGCCCAACGTAACGAGGATTATTGGGCTTCCTAACGTCAGCCTAACCTACAATTTTAGTTTTTGCGGCACCCTCTGCAGGGAGAAGGGATTAGTGGTAACCATGCAATTTATCAAAAAGCTCTGGCACAACTAATGAAATCTGCGGGATAAAGGTTATCAGCATCAGGAAGAACAGTAATAACAGCAGCCAGGGTAGTGCGGCACTAATCGCCCAGCCCATGCTTTTATTGGTGATCCCTGAGATAACAAACAGGTTCAGGCCCACCGGTGGCGTGATCATGCCGATTTCCATGTTGACCACCATGATGATGCCGAGGTGGATTGGGTCGATACCCAGCTTGGTGGCGATAGGGAACAGGATGGGAGCCATAATCAATAAAATAGCGGAAGGTTCCATAAAGTTGCCTGCGACCAGTAGCAGCAGGTTTACAACCAGCAGGAATCCCCAGGCGGGCAAGCCCCAGGTGACGATGGCTTCTGCGATATGGTGCGGGATGCGCTCTGTGGTCAGCACGTGTGCAAACAGCATGGCATTGCCGATGACGAACAACAGCATAATGGAGACTTTGGACGCATCCAGAATGACTTTTTGCACTTCCTTGTCGAAAAAGCTTTTGGGGAATGCAAGCAGCATTTGGCGTGTGTTTCTGCTAACCGCAGTGGCTGTGCTTTCACCCTGTTTCCGCCAGGGAAGGTTTTTCAGTGGGCCAAAATCACGGTAGCCGAAGACCGAAATCAAAAAGGCGTAAACCGCAGCTACCGCAGCCGCTTCTGTGGGGCTGGCGATGCCGCCGTAGATAGCGCCAAGCACGATGAAAATCAGCATCAGGCCGCCCATTGCGACCATGCCTGATTTTAAGATTTTCCTGAAACCGGGGAAGGGGGAGGAGGGCAAATCTTTTTTTCGTGCGTAAATGTATATCGCAATCATCAGGATCACACCCATTAAAATGCCGGGTAACATGCCTGCCATAAACATGCGTGCGGCGGATACTTCAGTGGCGGCGGCATACACCAGCATCACGATGGAGGGTGGGATCAGGATGCCCAGCGTGCCTGCGGTGCTGATGACACCTGCGGCAAATTTTTCCGGGTAGCCAACGCGCTTCATGCCAACGATCACAATTGCACCAATGGCGGCAACCGTTGCAGGCGATGAACCGGAAACGGCGGCAAACAACATGCAGGCGAGAACCCCCGCCATTGCCAGGCCACCACGGATGTGGCCGACTACATCGACCGCAAAGTCAATAATTCGGCGCGCCACACCACCGGTTGAGAGAAACGCGGAGGACAGTATGAAGAAAGGAATCGCCAAAAATGTATAGTGTTCAGAAAGTGATTCAAACAGCTTGAGCGCAATGGATGCCAGTGAATCATCGGCAAACAGCAAAATGGTCACGATGCTGGAAAAGCCCAGGGATATGGCAACGGGTACGCCAATCATCATGCAGAAAAAGAGTATGAAGAATAGTGTTGGAATAACGTACGATTCCATTAGCCTTTACTCTCTTTCTGTGCTTGTTGTTCGTTTTTGATGAGTGTCGCAAGCTCCAGGCTTTCCTGGGCTTCGTCAATATGGGAAAAGCCTTCCGCTTCACCTTTTAAGATTTTGATAAATAATTGGATAAAGCGGAACAGTAACAGTATAAAACCGATCAAAATAATACTTTCTGAAAGCCAGCGTTCGATCTCCAGGTCTTCCATTTGGAGGTGTATTTTATGCAGTTTGGCAAGGTAGTTCCACGCGCCAACCATAAAAATGACGCAGTAGGCGATACAGATAGAAACAGAAAGTAGCCCCATCGCCTGACGCATTTTTTTGGGGAATAGCTTCACAAAGCTGTCAACGCCGATATGTGCGCCAACCTTGACACCGTAGGATGCGCCAAACAGCACAAACCACGCCATCATATAGAGCGTGACTTCCTGCGACCAGTGAATGCCGCTATTAAAACCAAAACGTAAAATGACATCAATAAACACCAGCAAGGTCATGCCGACCAGGAGCAAGGAGAGAAAACCCTCCTCAAACCTGTTGATCAGTTTTGCAAGCATTTATTCTTTGTTTGCTGCTATGGCTGCATTCAGGACATCTTTGCCGATAATATCTTCAAAGTCTTTCCAGACGGGTTTCATCGCATCAACCCATTTCTGGCGTTCTTCCGGCTTCAGCTCAATCACTGTGCTGCGTTTGCTGTCGATAATTGCCTGCTTGTCACTGAGTGCTTTTTCCGCTGCAACCTTGTTGCCATAGGCGACGGCTTCATCCAGCGCTTTTTTTAGCTCGCTACGCACATCATCGGGCAGCCCCGTCCAGAATTCGGCAGAGGTGACGATCATGTAATCCAGCAAGCCATGGTCAGATGCCGTGATATAAGGTTGTACCTCATAAAACTTTTTGGAGCGGATATTTGACCAGGTATTTTCCTGCCCGTCTATTGCCTTGGTTTGTAACAGTGTAAAAACCTCGGAATAAGGCTTTTTTAAGGGCGTAGCATGCAGCGCTTCAAACTGTTTTGCCAGCACGTCCGATGACATGATACGGAATTTCAGACCCTTGGCATCTGCGGGCACATGCAGTGGTTTTGATGCGGAAAGCTGTTTCATGCCGTTGTGCAAGTAACCCAGCCCAATCAAGCCTTTTTTCTGCACAGATTTTAGCAGTGCCTGACCTGCTTCGCTTTGCTGAAAACGTTCTGCTGCTGCCATGTCATTGAACAGGAAGGGTAGGTCAAAAACCTGTAGTTTCTTGGTGTACTTTTTAAATTTTGAAAGTGAAGGCGCAGCGAGTTGCACATCACCCAGGAGCATCGCTTCCAGTACCTTGTTATCGCCAAAAAGCTGGCTGTTGGGGAAGACCTCAACCTTTACCTTGTCTTTTAAGCGCTCCTCCACCAATGCTTTAAATTTAAGCGCCATCTGGCCTTTGGGTGTATTTTCGGCAACCACATGGGAGAATTTCAGTGTGATCGGTTTGGCTTGCAATAAACCTGTTGCGGTTAA
>CAZPEE010000187.1:0-5069 GCA_964585525.1 uncultured Cocleimonas sp. | reverse complement strand
TTGGTGACAAGATTTTATATGGTCAATATGCGGGTACAACCGTAAAGATTGACGGCGAAGAACTGTTAATGATGAAGGAAGAGGATATTCTCGGCGTCATTGAATAGTTGTTGTCGGGGTTAAATAAGAATTTATTAAGTTAAACAGAATTTAAAGGAGCTAATTATGGCTGCAAAAGAAGTACGATTTGGAGATGATGCACGTTCACGTATGGTTGAAGGTGTGAATATTTTGGCAAACGCCGTAAAAGTAACACTGGGTCCAAAAGGACGTAATGTTGTATTGGATAAGTCATTTGGCGCACCCACCATTACTAAAGATGGTGTATCGGTTGCGAAAGAAATCGAGCTTGATGACAAGTTTGAAAACATGGGTGCACAGATGGTGAAAGAGGTTTCATCACAAACATCTGATATCGCTGGTGACGGTACAACAACCGCAACCGTTTTGGCACAGGCTATTGTTCGTGAAGGCATGAAGTCTGTTGCCGCAGGCATGAATCCGATGGATCTGAAACGTGGTATTGATAAAGCTGTTGACGTCGCAGTAGAAAAGCTGAAAGAAATGTCCAGGCCTTGTGAAGATAGTGATGCTATTGCGCAGGTGGGAACCATCTCGGCAAACTCTGATCAGAACATCGGCGGCATTATTGCAGAAGCGATGGACAAAGTGGGTAAAGAAGGTGTTATCACGGTAGAAGAAGGCAGTGCATTGCAAAATGAGCTGGATGTTGTAGAAGGTATGCAATTTGACCGTGGTTACTTATCACCTTATTTTGTTACCAATCAGCAAAATATGGCAGCTGAACTGGAAGAGCCATTAATCCTGCTACATGATAAAAAAATATCCAACATTCGCGATCTGCTACCTGCACTTGAAGGTGTGGCAAAAGCGGGCAAGCCACTGTTAATTATCGCCGAAGATATTGAAGGTGAAGCGTTGGCAACACTGGTTGTTAACAATATGCGTGGTATTGTAAAAGTCACTGCGGTTAAAGCGCCAGGCTTTGGTGATCGTCGTAAAGCGATGCTTGAAGATATTGCCATTTTGACCGGCGGTAAAGTCATTTCAGAAGAAGTTGGCTTGACACTTGAAGGTGTGACCATGGAAGACCTGGGATCTGCCAAGCGTATTGTGGTTGATAAAGAAAATACCACGATTATCGACGGTGCTGGCTCACCAGATGACATTAAGGCACGTGTCGATATGATTCGCGCACAGATGGAAACCACCTCATCGGATTATGATCGTGAAAAATTGCAAGAGCGTGTTGCCAAGCTGGCAGGCGGTGTTGCCGTGATCAAAGTTGGCGCAGCAACAGAAGTTGAAATGAAAGAAAAGAAAGCCCGTGTAGAAGATGCACTGCACGCAACACGTGCGGCAGTTGAAGAGGGCGTTGTGCCAGGCGGTGGTGTTGCTCTGGTTCGTGTACTTCAGGAAATTTCTGATTTAACGGGTGAAAACCATGATCAGGACATGGGTGTCAAAATTGCCTTGCGTTCAATGGAAGAGCCACTTCGTCAAATTTGTACAAATGCAGGTGACGAAGCCTCGGTTGTATTGAATGCTGTTAAAAATGGCGCAGGTAGTTTTGGTTACAATGCACGTACCAGCGAGTATGGCGACATGATGGAAATGGGCATCCTGGACCCAACAAAAGTAACTCGCGCTGCCTTACAAAATGCAGCATCGGTATCCGGTTTGATTATTACAACTGAAGCGATGGTAGCTGATAAGCCTGAGGAAGCCGGGGCAGCAGCGCCTGCTATGCCGGATATGGGCGGTATGGGTGGCATGGGCGGCATGATGTAAATGAGCCGATGACATACCAAATGGGTCAGGCATCTACGTGCCTGACCCCTGTTAATTTGCTCCTGGTAAATTAACCGAGATCGGGTAGTTTGCGACAAACTCTAACGTACACCAGTATGTTTTGGTCTTGTCGCAAATTACCCGATTTTTTTTTTGTGAAAGTAGTTTTGGTTCAGCGAGTTTGGTTCAGCGAGGTAGTCTCTAAGCCGGATATTTCAGTGGATTGACTGATCCTAATTCAGTCCATAAAAGGAAGGAAATAGCAAAATTGAGGCGAGCACGCTAATCTGAATCAGTATAAAAGGCATAACACCTTTATAAATATCCATGGTTCGTACCTCCGGTGGCGCAACACCTTTTAGGTAAAACAGGCTAAAGCCAAATGGTGGCGTTAAAAAGGACGTTTGCAGGTTCATGGCGATGAGTACGGCGAACCATAATAGCGGGATACCCAGTGTTTCGGCGATGGGTAGCAAAATTGGTACGACAATAAAAGCGATTTCGACAAAATCAATAAAAAAGCCAAGTACCAGGATAAATAGCATGGAAAAGATTAAAAAGCCCCATTTATCGCCGGGTAACTGCAACAGATATTCTTCAACGATTGTATCGCCACCGGTGTAGACAAATGCCATGGAAAAGGCGGTTGCGCCTAATAAAATGGCAAATACCATCGAGGTGATTTTGACCGTCTCTGATGCGCTGTCAAACAGTGATTTGAATGAGAACTTGCGGTATAGGACTGCCAGCAGGATTGCACCGACACAGCCTAAAGCAGATGATTCTGTGGGTGTGGCGATACCTTTGAATATTGAACCGAGTACAACAATAATCAAAACCAATGGTGGCAGGATATTTTTAAGTGCATTGATATATTGCTGTTTCAAGCCCAGTTTGTCGTTATCAAAAGGGATAGCGGGGGCAGCATCTTTTTTGATGAAACTATAAACCAGCACATAAAGAATATATGCGCCTACCAGAATCAACCCAGGAATTAATGCTGCGTGAAAAAGATCACCCACCGGGATACCCAGCACGTCACCTAGAATAATCAAAATAATGGAGGGTGGGATAATCTGCCCAAGCGTACCCGAGGCACAAATCACACCACAACTCAGCGGTTTGTTGTATTTATACTTGAGCATGACAGGGAGTGAAATCACGCCCATGGCAACCACACTGGCACCGACAACGCCGGTTGATGCGGCCAGTAATGTACCAACCAGTATGGTAGAAATAGCCAGGCCACCAGAGACCTTGCCGAATAGCTGCCCCATAGATTCCAGCAGTTGCTCCGCGAGCCTGGTTTTTTGCAGCATGATGCCCATGAAAATGAATAAAGGTACAGCCATCAAGGTGCTGTTTTCCATGATGCTTTGTATGCGATACGGCATGAAAGCGAACATTTCAGGATCTGAAACCAGTCCGAAAATCAGCGCAACACCACCAAAGGTAAAAGCAACTGGAAAGCCGTAAAGCAGCATGAGAAGCGCCACGGCAAACATGACTAAGCCAATCATAATGCCACTTCCTCATCGGGTACACAATCGCCGGATTTATCACCTGGATGGAACGCACAGTTCCAGGCTCTTAACATAAAGCCAATGCTGCTAATCAGGACCAGGGACATCGAAAAGGGAATCATCGCTTTAATTATCCAGCGATAGGGAAGACCGCCGGGGTCGCCACTTTTTTCACCCAGGGTGTAGGCTTCATGGGCAAAACCAATACCATACCAGGCGATTAAGGCACAAAATGGTATAAGGAAAACCAGCGTACCGCTAATATCAATAAACGCCTGTTTTTTTGGGCTTAAACGTTCATAGATCAGGTCAACCCGAACATGTGCGTTCTGGCTTAATGTGTAGGAAATTCCCAGGAGGAAGATACTCGCATACAAGTGCCATTCCATCTCCTGCATACCGATGGAAACATCGTTGAACAAGTAACGCATGATGACATCATAAAAAACGTTGGCAATTAAAAGTAACAGGAGCAGGGCGGCAAGTTTGCCAACCCGTGTTGAGAAGTTGTCTATCCAGTTTTCCAGTTTTTGCAGGCTAGTCATGATTATCGGGTTAAAAAGGCGACAGTTTAAACCACTAAGCGTACAGAGACCACCATGCAAAGCATTGTTTTTTCAAACAGACAACTTGGTTGAATACCACGAAATAAGGTTTTACATATCCAGAATATTTAAGTTTCAACACTATGGTACACATTTTGCACATCATCATTGTCATTCAATAAAAACAATAATTGCTCAAATTTTTCTGCATCATCACCACTGACCGGAGCAGTGTTTTGAGCCAGGTACTGTATTTCATCAACCTCAAATTCAATCCCCTCAAAAGCATCCATGAGTGTCTGCTTTGCCTTGCCATATTCGGTATTGGGCGTAAATACCGAGATCATGCCGTTTTCATTTTCAATATCGGTGACATCTATATCCGCTTCCATCAGTGCATCCAGAACAGCTTCCTCATCGTCACCCTTAAATACAAAAATGGCGAGATGATCAAATAAGTGCTTTACCGTGCCGGGTGTTCCCAGTTTGGATTTAGTCTTGGTAAAACACTGGCGCACATCACCGAAGGTGCGGTTGGGATTGTCAGTCAGGCACTCGACCAACACCATGCAACCACCGGGACCAAAACCTTCATAAAGTGCAGGGGAGAAATCTTCCCCACCACCGCCTTTGGCTTTTTCAATTGCCTTGTCGATAACATGGGTTGGCACCTGGTCTTTCTTGGCGCGGTCAATCAGGCTGCGTAAGGATAAGTTGCCATCCGGGTCAATGCCGCCCGCTTTGGCGCACACATAAATTTCGCGACCATATTTACTATAAACCTTGGCCTTCATATCTGACGTCTTGGCCATGGATTCTTTACGATTCTGGTAAGCTCTGCCCACTGTTGTTATCCTGATTCTTGATCAAATAAAAATCCAAATCTTACAGATAAGTGATGCCAGAGGGAAGTGCTTAAAACAAAATTGACCCCATAAGCCGATGGGTGCAGACCGAAATTCATTTAGGCTGTGACTGTGCCGATACAATGAACCTTCCTTTTTTAATAAACCATAAAATAATGCTTTTTTTACTGGCATCATAGAGCAGTTTTGATTATCCTACGCGCTTTCCGCTTTTTGCCAAATTATTACACATAAAAGCACAGGAAAAACTTCGGAGAGGTGACTGAGCGGCCGAAAGTACCGGTTTTGAAAACCGGCGACGGGTTAAACCGTCCCAGGGTTCG
>CAZPEE010000186.1:0-5069 GCA_964585525.1 uncultured Cocleimonas sp. | reverse complement strand
TTCAACACATGAATACGTTAAAAACTATGGCCGTCGCGCCAACTCTGCAAAATCAGAGCGGCAAGCTTATGCCAAAATACGGGAGCAACGTGACTATGCGGGAATCAGGCACTTGCACCGCGCCCAAAAATAACGCACACAGAATCAAACAAGAAAAATAACAAGTCTTGACTGAAACAGGCATTAAAACATAACAAATCCCCTTCTTCAGTCAAATTGAAAGCCCTAGCCCTAGACGTTTAGGGCTTTCCTTTATCTGTATATTTGTATTTTAGTAATTCCCTTTACGTAGCACGGCTCCAGCATCATCCGGTCACGCTACGGCTTCTTCATCGGATTTCACGTGCTTTGACGCGCCGCCCTTTTACTTTCCCATGCTTGAAATAGCGCATTGCCCGGGCGATTGCTTTCCGCTCAATCGCCACATAGCTAAACAACTCAAAAATATCAATTTTACCAATCTGAGATCCTGCCAAACCTGCATCCTTGGTCAGTGCTCCCAACAAATCTCCGGGACGGATTTTATTTTTCTTACCCGAGTCAATTTGTAGTGTCGTCATAGTTGATTGCAAGGTAAATGCCGGGGGTTTACTTAAGTTTTCAACATCTTCATTGTCGCAGGGTTTATCAGTATAGTCTTCAATTGCGATAAGCCGGGAAACCTCGGAATCGGTGTATAGGCTTAAAGCCAGCCCACTCTCCCCAGCCCGTCCAGTACGCCCAATTCGATGCACATATATTTCCGGGTCGTGAGGTAATTCATAGTTAATCACGGCTTGCAGTGCTTTAATATCCAAACCACGCGCAGCAACATCTGTTGCAACCAGCACCGGGCAGCTTTTATTGCTAAACCGCACCAAAACCTGATCGCGATCACGTTGATCCAAATCACCATGAAGTGCTAGCGCATCAACCTGGTGATCACGCAAATAACCAGCAATCTCATCACATTGGATTTTTGTCTGGCAAAAAACCACCGTCATCTGCAGCTGGTAATGCGACAATAATGCAAGCAAGGTTTGTTTTCGCTGGTATTTGTTCGTCAGATAAAAAAGCTGCTCAATGGCATCATCCTGATGCTGTATATCGACTTTAACCGTCACCGGGTCACGCAAGATAGAGGCACACATTTTTTTATGCTGGCGGGATATGTCGCCGAAAACATCAGTGTTTGACGGTTTTTTGGTGCATTCTTAATGATGTTAATGATCTCATCATAGAACCCCATATCCAGCATTCTATCAGCCTCATCCAGCACCAGTGTTGTTAAGCCACTTAAATCAAGCGTGTGGCGACTCAAGTGGTCATGAATACGGCCAGGTGTTCCCACAACAATATGCGCGCCATGTGCCAGCGAATCTGCCTGCGGTGTCAATGGTTTGCCGCCACACAAGACAAGTAGCTTGATATTCGGGATACAGCGCGCCAACTGGCGGATTTCTTTACCAACCTGATCAGCCAATTCGCGTGTCGGACACAATACCAGAGCCTGCACACCAAAAAAGTGCGGCTTAATGCTTTGCAACAAACCCAGGCCAAATGCCACTGTTTTACCACTGCCTGTTTTGGCCTGCACAACCAGGTCTTTGCCTTGCAGCATAGCTGGCAAACTTGCAGCTTGCACAGGCGTCATTTGCTTGTAGCCAAGCGACTCCAGGTTGCCAAGCTGTGCTGTGGTTAGCGGTAATGATGAAAAACTATTTGACATAAACGATCACCTTTGTGCTCCATCAAACCAATGTTGATGGAATACTACCCCGGATATTTCATAAGGAATCCAGGTCACCACATAAGATCATCAGGGACTTCATAGTCCGCGTACGGGTCTTCATCGTGAATTGCATCTGGAGCCTGGGCAACTGAATCATCATTCAGTAACACGATTGCATCAACATTTCTCTCATTTATTTTTTTCGCCGCTTGCGCTGGAATCAGGTAATAAGTGTCATTCCCACCATCTGCTAATTTAGCAATGGCTATCTTTCCACGACTAATCAATTCATGGTTTTGGGGAGAAATATGCAGTGTTTTGATTTTATTTTGATCCGTAAAATTATAAGGCTGCAAATCATCTTGCTGCATTTTCTGTGGTGCTTTATCAATGCTATTTAACTCAACAATCTGACGAATCTGGGCTAGCACCGCTACTTGTTCTGCTTCACGTTTATGCTGCTCATTAAGCTGCTGACTCTTACGGCGTTGTGCTTCCTCAGCCTTTTTTGCCAGCTCAGCGGCCTCATCAACTAGCCTGGTATTATTCGCGCGACTTTGCTTTACGGCCTTTTTTTTCTCCGTTTGAATATTTCTGGCTTTTTGTTTTTTAATCAAGCCTGCGCCAAGCAATTGATCTTGAAGTGAACCCGACATTTTTTCTCCTCTAATTTTTATTTGCAATTGACAGAATAAGCTACTTTATCAACTCTTCCCTGCCGGTTGCAATCGCATAAATTTCTTGCAAATCTTCTTCACTAATATCCACAATGGAATCAATCTGGGTGAGCGCATAAACAAAATCTTCATGTTTGATTGGGCTATATACAGACTTTTTTGAGCCGATCACAGAATCTTGAGGCGGCTTTCTAACAACCCAGTTGGCAGGGTAGCGCCGCCAGGGGAAAACAGCATTAAAAGCAACTGCGATAAACAGCATTGTTAGCGTGTTAATCAACACCGGCGTAATCACATACATATACGATAAATCGTGAATCTGCGAACTGCCAATCACCGCAGCCAGGGCAGTTGCACCACCGGGGGGATGAATACACCGCGCATAATACATGACACCAATTGAAACGCCCACACTTGCCGCTGCAGCGATATGAATATCAGGAATAAACTGGAAACAAAAAACACCAATAACGGCCGAAAGGAGATGCCCGCCGAAGACATTCCAGGGCTGGGAGAACGGAACGTGGGGTGCAGCAAATAACAATACGGCTGATGCACCCATCGACGGAATGATATAAACAGCTTCGGCAACGCCTACAAACCGGTTTGTCACCAAAAAAATCGCATAAATACCGAGAAAACCACCCAGAAGGGAAACCAGCTTTTCCGTATGACTGGTACGTTGCTGGTTAATGCCGAGTATATGGAATATTTTTTCCATAAGGTGTACTCCTGGTTCTTAGTGCGGATATTTCATGAAAGGAATAAATTTCCCCAGAAAACCATTCAGATACAAACTGTGATTTTTCAAAAACGTCAATCATAACAGATTGCGCCTAGTACTCCATCAACATTGGTTTGATAGCCTATGTCCCACAAAATGTTTGATGCACGACCTGTTCTGGCAACGGCGGCAACATGTAATGCTCTTTTCCCTGCTGATAGGTAAACGGATTTTGCAAGACTTCATGCAAATCATCAAAAACGCTAAAATCGTTATGATCTTCTGCCGCCCTGATTGCTGCTTCTATTTGATGATTACGCGGAATATAAACAGGGTTTTTTTGTTGCATCCTGGCTTGTCTTTGTGATTCATCCAGCGTTTCCTTTGCAAGGCGTTCTCGCCACTTTACAGCCCATGCATCAAACTGCCCAGGTTGCTTAAATAACTGGCGTAACGCATCGTCTGCTTTGCCAACCTCATTTTCCAACAACGATAAATAATGAAATGTCAGTGTAAAATCAGCGCTATTATTTTCCATGCAATCGAGTAATTCCTCAATCAGTTCCTGATCATTATCCTGTGCCTCAAACAAGCCTGACTTTTTGCGCATTTCTGATAACCAATAGGCTTCATACTGGGTTTGATAGGCATTTAAAATATCTTGGGCAATACTCACAGCCTGCTGCGTCTCATCATCAAGCAAAGGGACTAAACTTTCAGCCAGACGAATCAAATTCCACTGGCCAATTTGTGCCTGCTGCTTATAGGCGTAACGACCATCCCGGTCAATCGAACTGTAGACACGGTTATGCGAAAACTCATCCATAAAGGCGCAGGGGCCGTAGTCGATAGTTTCACCTGCTATCGACATGTTATCGGTATTCATTACGCCATGGATAAAGCCAAGCCCCATCCACCTGGCAATCAGCTTTGCCTGTCGCTCAACCACACCTGAGAGGAATGCTGCATAAGGATTATCGGTATCTTTTGCTTCCGGGTAATGACGTCCAATCTCATAATCCGCCAACTGCCTAATGGCATCTATATTGCGTCTTGCCGCAAAATATTCAAACGTACCGACACGCACAAAACCCGATGCAACCCTGGTTAAAATTCCACCTGGCACCAGCGTATTTCGCGCAACCTCTTCACCTGTTGTAACCGCCGCCAATGCACGTGTTGTTGGTACGCCCAACTTTGCCATTGCCTCACTGACAAGGTACTCCCGTAACACCGGCCCCAGGGCGGAACGACCATCTCCGCTGCGCGACCAGGGGGTTGGCCCTGACCCTTTCAGCTGAATATCATAACGCTTGCCATCTCGCCCAATGACTTCACCCAGCAAGATAGCTCGTCCATCACCCAGTTGGTGTGAAAAACCACCAAACTGATGTCCTGCATACGCCATGGCAATGGGCTGTGCACCATCAGGAATTTCATTGCCGGAAAAAACGGCTGCCAAATCGTGCTCTTGTGGATCAACCTCAAGCCCCAGCTCATCGGCAAGCGACTGATTAAACGCGATTAATTGCGGATTTTCCACTGGTGTGGGGCTGGTTTTTGTATAGAAATCATCAGGCAAACGAGTATAGCTATTATCAAACGGGATTTTCATCATGGCAAACGTCTCAACTATTGGCTAACAAATATCCTAGCCCGGATATTTCATAAAGGGAATGAAATTTCTGGAAAATCTGATAAAGCAGGTTGGACAAATACCCAAATTACCCGAAAAACTTGAAGACAAAACTCAACATGAAGAACGCAAAGGTCATGGTTAAAACGGCGGCACCACAGAACGCTACCTTTAAAACTCAAATTAATCAGCTTTTTTTAGGTGAAATCAAAAGAAGATTCTCGGATTAAAATCTGTTATCTTTGCATGCTTGTTATTATCCTAATCATCTAACCCGAATATTTCATGAAGGCGGTTGTTATCTATGATATAGTTTAATAA
>CAZPEE010000185.1:2678-5118 GCA_964585525.1 uncultured Cocleimonas sp. | reverse complement strand
ATTTCACCTGCTTCATTTTTAAATTGATCGGCTGGAATAACGCCTTCAGATTTAAGACCCGCACTGACTGTAACAAAGTCAGGGGTAATATCGACTATTGTTGCGCTAATAAGAGAACCTGGGTTCATCTCAATGTACGTTAGACTCTCTTCAAATAACTCCGCAAAACTTTCACTCATGGTGTAAAACCTATTTCATAATAACGCCAGCAAACCCATGCCAGACGGCTAAATAAAACTTTAACTGATACTTTATATACCTGCGTTAAAGTGTTCATAAACATAGATATTTTAAGAGACGATATAGTCTGAAGAGACTATAGTGTATCGTTCCGGGTTGCTAAAATACTTATGCAAGTTAAAATGTATTAGATCAGTAATCTCTACTGGTAAACCTCTGCGATGCGTTCAAGCACCATTGATACGACTTCTTCAATACTCAATTTTCCGGTATCAATAATGATGGCATCTTCAGCGGGTATCAGTGGCGCAACCTTACGAGTCGAATCTCGCTTATCACGCGCTTCAATATCACGAATCAAGCCGCGCAGATTAGCATCAATCCCCTGTTGTTTCAACTGATTCTGGCGACGTAGCGCACGTATTTCCGGGCTTGCGGTTAAATAAATTTTTACACCGGCATCCGGGAAAACGACGGTTCCCATATCCCGGCCATCTGCCACCAGCCC
Source organism: uncultured Cocleimonas sp. (assembly GCA_964585525.1). Classification (GTDB taxonomy): domain Bacteria; phylum Pseudomonadota; class Gammaproteobacteria; order Thiotrichales; family Thiotrichaceae; genus Cocleimonas. The sequence goes on along the minus strand of CAZPEE010000185.1, from coordinate 4,430 downwards.
GGGAGCTTCCTGAAAATCACGCTGGCGTTGTAAAAGCGCATGGCGTACATCTTCGTCCGCAGCAACCCTGGAGGCAGCACTGGCACATTCTTCCGTACGAATAGCCTTGCTAACATCATCACCTTCCAGGCACACTTCAACAACGCCATCGTTGCAAGGTGTAAATAACACATCCAGGTTCCTTGCAATTGAACTCAATTTGTTTTCATCCGTATCTTTCTCGTTTGCATCAAGGTCAAGTCCTTTGCGCATTGCTGCCAAAGCAACCAAACGATACAACGCACCACTGTCCAGCATATGCCAGCCCAGTTTTTCAGCAACCGCCTGGGCAATCGTTCCCTTTCCCGAACCTGCCGGGCCATCAATCGTAACGATTGGGACGTGATCTGTTTTCTTCATAAAGCCAGCTCTTTTGAGATTCATTTAACGGGCAAATTATGCCCGTTTTCTTGACAAAAGGCACGATTTCATCTATCTATATTAGAATATATAGATATACTGCAATTACATGCTACACTTACTGTGCGAGAGCAAAATTAGTGACTCATGTACAATCTAACGGAGAAACACCATGAAAAAAATATTCTTAGCATTACTACTGGCAACTGCTGCAACCGGCGCACAAGCTTCTGACTGGTTTGGTGGTGGAAACAACGGTGAATGGAAAATGGGACCTAACGGGCCATACTGGGACGAAAGCGACTGGCCTGAGTGGACACCCATGTACTGGATGGAAGAGTTTATGGATAGCTTTGACGATGATAATGAATGGGGCGGGAACGGCTTTGGATTTGGCAACAACTATGGCTCACCTTATGGAGGCGGGTATGGTGCGGCTCCTTACGGCTATGGTGCTGCCCCTTATGGTTATGGCGCGGCTCCTTATGGCTATGCTGCACCGGCAATGCCTGCAGCACCTTATACTTACCCTACGGTTCCACAAGCTCCACGATAAATTCACCTGCCCGCATAAGCCAGCGTATCATTAGCCAGGTATCAAAGAGGACTGCAGCACAGTCCTCTTTTTTCTGCTAGTATTTAATCAAAAACCTACCCAAACCCCTTAAAAGAGAGAACCATGAAAAATATTATCCTTCTACTATCAGCGGCCTGCATTTCCTTGCCCGTTGTTGCTGTACCTAATAATCTACCTACACCTTTTAATAACTCATCAAGGACATTTACGACACCCAATTTTAATTGGGGTGGCAACAATAATGGCTTTAGAAATGGCAACAATTGGAACATGCCTAATTTTAATATGGGCAACGGCCACCGCTATGGCAACCGTTTTGGAAATGGCTCCAACTGGAGCATGCCAGATTTCAACTGGGGCAGTGGCAATGGCTTCCGCAATGGCTCAAGCATGAATATGCCAAATTTTAACTGGGGTTCTGGCAACAATGGTTTTGGCAATGGCAGCAACTGGAATATGCCAAAATTTAACTGGAACAATAACAACAACCGTTATAACCCCTATGGGAATGGTTCTAACTGGTCCATGCCATCCTTTAATATGGGCTCTAATAACCCACCACCTCCAGGCGTGTGGCGCAACAACCAGAATTACAATAGTTATATTCAACCCAACCGTGGCATACCTGCACCTGCCATGCCTAAACCACCTACATTCAATAAAAGGCAAATGCAACAACCCCGGCCAAAAATGAATGCGGGCATGATGAAACCGCCTGCACCATCCAGAATGCAGGCACCTATAACTAACCCCATGTCTAAACCCTTGCATAAACC
>CAZPEE010000185.1:0-2578 GCA_964585525.1 uncultured Cocleimonas sp. | reverse complement strand
CAAAAGCCCATGCAGATGCCCAAGGGCAACACCCGCCCAGTTGCGCCTACCATGCCGCAAAGCAAGGTAGCACCAACAACGTATCCACCAGAAACGAATGAAGCCAACGTTGTTACTACAGCCAAAATCCCGACACCAAACGAAGTTAAGGGCGTAATAGTGGCACCTCAAAACAAAGCTAAATCCGCCGATATAAAAACCAACGCCAAGGTTGGGGAAAACAGCACAGAAAAGTCATTGACCCAAAGCATAAAAGAGAAATTGAATAACGCTGTTAAGAAAATAACAGAGTAATATGTTGATCATTAAGCTGACCACTTGATCAAGTGGTCAGCTTATTCTATTGATAACGCTCGGTTAAAAATTTATAGACCGCCAGCAAGCCCATTGCCTCACCGCCTTTGGGACGGCCCGCCCGCTTGCGCGTATTCCACGCCATTACATCCAGATGCGCCCAATCTATTGATTCCGGGACAAACTCGTTTAAATACAGTGCAGCGGTAATGGCTCCTGCATAACCTTCTGGTGAACTATTTAATAAATCTGCGACGTCACTATCAAGCTGGGCACGATAAGGTTGGTGCAGCGGCAACGGCCAAACGACCTCGCCTGTCCCAACCGCAGCCTGTTGTATTTGCGCGGCAAGGGTGTTTTTATTGCTAAACAGCGCGGGGATTTCAGTACCCACTGCGACTCGTGCTGCACCTGTGAGTGTGGCAAAATCAATAATCAGGTCAGGTGATTGTTCACTGGCAAAGCTAAGCGCATCACATAGCACCACACGGCCTTCTGCATCGGTATTATCAATTTCAACTGTCTTGCCAGAACGTGTATCCAGCACATCACCCGGGCGATACGCATCGCCTGAAATCGCATTATCCACTGCCGGAATCAACACTTGCAAGCGCACCGGCAGTTGCAACGCCATAATCAGGTGTGCCAGCCCTAGAACATGCGCCGCACCACCCATATCTTTTTTCATATTACGCATGAATTTGGACGGTTTTAAATCCAGTCCGCCGGTATCAAAACAGACACCCTTACCCACCAGGCATAACAGTGGGTCGGATGCGTTGTTTTGCCATTCTATCTTTAACAAACGTGGTTCATGCTCACTGGCGCGACCCACCGCATGTATCGCAGGATAATGTTGCTCCAGCAAGGCATCACCGCTGGTTTCACTGAATTTGGCTTTGAATTGCGCAGCCAGTTCTTGCGTTACCGCAGCTAAATCCTCTGGCATCATGTGGCTCGCGGGTGAGTTCACCAGATCCCGCACCAGGGTATACGCATCGACGAAAGTGTGTATTTTTTCAAAACGATCAGCAATGGATTCATCCAGCTTCAGTGTCGCTGGAAAATAACGGTCATCAGGGTTCTGCTGCTTAAATGATGCTTTGTAAAAGTCAAACCGGTAAGCACCCAGCCCCCAGCCTATGGATGCCTGCTCCAGTGTATCCGTATCCCAGTCGCATTCAAGATGGTAAATATTTTGCGGTAACTTGTCCGCCAGGTCTGCGATTGACCAGATTGCGGCAGATTCTTCCTGCCCACTGGCCTCATGTATACCGACAAGTACCTGTTTGACCCCACCTTGCTCACCCGGCACAAGACAAAAGGAATGCGCTTTTGCCTTAAAACCCGTTTGCCCTACCCACTTAGCAACGTCTTCTGGCTGGCTTTTCAAGTAATTTTCAAGTGTTGATTCAGTTTGTGGAATCAAGGGAATACTGCGTTTATTTTCAAGCGTAAAAAACATTGGAATCCTTTATTAACATGATTAGCAAAAAACTTAGCTTGGTGTTGCAGGCGCATACAGCAATTGATTGATGTCATCATAATCCGGATGTGTTTTATCAATCAATCCCTGGCGAAGCAACAAATCAATATTCACCAGGTTGCAGTTATCTTTAAATTCACGGGTGTTATCGGTTAGTTGTGCCATTTCGGGTAACGGCATAAGGATGAATTGATCCACCTCACCGTCGGTATTTTCAGGAACAAAGTCTTCGGGTAGCCACAGGTCATAATTGAATAAGGTGTCTACATTCATGCCCCGCCTGTTTTGTCCACGGTAATGGATTTCGCTGACTAATGTTGCGGTACTTGCCAATGTTTCCGGTATTGCCGCCTCTTCCGCTGCTTCCTTGATGACATTTTCCAGCAAACCAATACCATACGGCTGACCACCTGCCACCATTTGATCCAGCTTACCCGGCCAGAAAGGTTTGTCCCTGGTGCGCCGTGCAATCCAGATATAAATACCATCCGTTTTTTTTACCAGTCCGTTAACATGCACGCCAAAGCCGCGCACACCAAAATAACTCACGGCGGCACGCTCCATCAACATGCGTGGTTTTTCAGTAAACGCATGGCTCACCGCATACGGTTCGCCCACCCAGGAATCAATCACGCCTGTCTGATGTAACGCCTCCAAAACAGGCGCTAACGCACGGGTGCGACTCTCTGGCGTAGCAAGCTCCGGGTTAACCGTGAGACGTTGATTGGTTAACTTAAAAACATCCGTAAAAGGCTTTAAATGCTGAGCAAAACCAGGTTCAACCCAGCCCATTTGTTC
>CAZPEE010000184.1:0-5142 GCA_964585525.1 uncultured Cocleimonas sp. | reverse complement strand
AACGGTTTTATCAGCTGGTGCTGTTACTGTTGGAGGCGTTGTATCTTTAATAGTAACCTTTTGGGTAGCCGTTCCCGTATTGCCCGCCGTATCAGTTGCGGACCAAGTGACTGTATGCACACCAACTGCAAAAGGTCCCGTAGGATTAGGTGTGGGGGTTAAGGTGCCGTCTACATCATCCGTTGCAGTACCCGTACCCAGATTTACCGGGGTAGCTGGAGCAGTTGCTTCCTTGATAATGTCCGAGGGTGCGGTTACAGAAGGAGGAGCCGTGTCTGTTGGTGTGTTTACTTTTGGGACAACAGGTACAGGGTTAGGTAATGTAAATTCTTCCCCTGTCCCCGTAAATTTGATTGATGTATTTGCATTAAACCCATTACCAGCAACAAAAGATAGCTTAAATAAATCGATATTTGTTGCACCTGGCCAGAGACTCGTCAAGCCTACCCAACCAGTTGAAATTACTTTATCCGTACTTGAATCCCCGTCAGCATCCCCAGTATCATCTTGTGGTATTATAGTAGGATTACCACCTGAAACCTGTCCTAACCACAAACCACTAGCATTTGACAAAATACCGGAACTACCATTAAACGTAAGTTTACTTGAGTCATAATAAACAAAAAACGAAAGCCCCTTTGTATTAGCATCACCGGAATATTTAACCGTAAAATCTACCGGATCGCCAGGAGATACATCATTAAAGCTTGATGGATCTATAATAATAGCTTGGGTAGCTGCAAACGCCGACGATGACATAAAACTCGCAAGTAACACCAGGCATGAAATTAATCCTTTTTTTATACTAATCATTTTATAAATTCCTTCTTTTAAAATATAAATACCAAAGCAACGCAAAAGGAGCCGGTCACCGCTGATAAAATTGTCGCATAAAAACAACACAATTATTGAAATAATTGTCTATTTTTTTAATCTCAGCAACATTAAAATACCGTCATGTTGCTCATATCAAGCGCAAATCATATAACAGGCTGAAAACTCTATAGTTTCAAGAAAACGCGCACAATAACACAGATTTAATTGTTGTTAATATACCACGATACCCCAAAGGCTATCAACTGTTTTAATCCATACCACGATAAAAACCTATAATTTTTATCCACCCAGTATGCTACCACATGCCACAATGAAATATCAATAAAACCGCCGTAGCCCGTATTATGAAGCTTCATAATACGGACTACGGTATTCCATGTGGGCACGGCATTAAGGCATTTTAGTTTGCAAATAAGCTTCAATATCATTCGCTGTTTTACGAGTAGCGTTATTAGCAACCGCATTGTTAATCAATGCATCGCCGCTAAAGCCGAACAGATAACGTAGTGCCAGCAAACCATCTGATAGTGCTTTAACTTCACCATTACCATCAATATCTAAGGAGCTATCATCTACACCAGACTGAATATAAGCTTGAATATCATTTGCGCTGGTACGGGTAGCGTTTGATTGTCCGTTGTTGTCTATGTCGAAAGTGAAGTTATTCGATGACTCATCTCCCATTATTACATTTATGTTTGGGGTATTTTGGCCTACTGCTACGATAATGTCTGTTACTACATTTAAAGATTGAGCATTATCATAAAACTCCGAGGCATAAACTTCACCGCTGTCCTCTATCTTAATTCGGTAAATGCCTGTCTCTAAACACCCTGGCTGTATATTCCATTTCCTGCACTATAGGCTGTATTGATATAAGACCAGTTGCTACCGTCTTTTTTATAAAGCGTAATTCGGGCTGACAGGCCATTGCCCGCCGGGTCAGTAATCTTTCCACCAATGCTCCCACCAACACTATCCAACTGTTGAGTAATAGCCAGTTGTTTTACCGTAGCCTCTGTCTCATAAATAACGTTAGAAAAAAGGTGATCTGGAATTGAAGTAGGTTTATCCACGCCTACCACAAAAGGTGAAGAGGCTAATCTGCTTTTCTTATCAAGAATAGCATAGACCCACTGATCGCGTCTTTTATCAAATATGACTGTATGACCAGAATGAATTTCTCGAACATAAGGGCTATTATTTTTAGTCTTACTAAGCTGGAATTGATAACCATTCGGTTGGATTGCAGTATGCTCATCGACAAAAGTCGGAGCCGCACTTAAATTAAACCCAAACAGCAATAAATAACACAAACACTACGAAAAATTAAACTTGTCATTTAACCCTCAAATTATTCAGATTACTTAACTACAAAATCACTTCGAATCAAGATACGCTTTTATATCATCTGCACTTTGCCTTGTTGCACCTGTGCCAATGGCGTTATTGATTAATGCATCGCCAGAAAAACCAAATGAGTGACGTAATATTAATAAACCATCGGTGAGTGCTTCGACATCGCCATTGCCATCAATATCAAAAACGCTTGCGCCTGCGTGTAGATTTAAGTTGATATTATAACGGTCAATGGGGCCATGGTTTGAAGGGTAGGTTTCAAATTTAGCAAAGTATGTTCCCGGCGGAAGGCCGTTATGAGTTATTTTTGGATAACCAGGCGTTCGGTCATCATCTAGTTTTGTAAGATTACTATCATAAAGCGTTATTGCCATGCCGGTAGTTGGGCCTGTTACTTCTAGCTCCAAATTGCTTAACGTGCTTGCAGTGAATTTTACCCAGTCTGTATCGTTTTCTGGAATAATATTAAGATTAGTTGTAATCCCTGATTGGATTGTTACTGCATTTGTATCAACATTATTCGGCTCGAATCGATCACCATCATCCACGGTGGTGCTATAGACAACATTGTAAAGGCTTACATCACCATCACCGGGGTAATGGGATATTTTTACAAAGTAAGTCCCCACGGGAAGGGCATTCATTTTTATATTGGGGTGACCAAAATTACCATCATCTTTCAAAACGGTTAGATTGCTATCAAACAGCGTCATATGAATGCCGCCGTTGGTTGGCCCTGTGGTTTTTATTTGAATCGTTTCGATTTGATTTAACGTGATTTTAAACCAATCAACATCATCATTCGGGAAAATCGTATGCGATGCACTAACCCCTGCTTGAATCGCCGTGGCATTAGCTTGAACATTATCCGGTTCATATTGATCAGGTAAAGCATAAGCTGGATTTAAGCCCAAAAAGAATAGTGCACTTGATAACAAGCCAACTGTAAGAAAATCCCTTTTCATTTTTTTGCTCCTTAGAATATAAGTCAGCCTTATATTCTAACCTAGAATGGCGCAATATTGCCAGTAGGTCACGCCATAAGGCATTGTATCCAGATTGAAACATGCTCCCGTATTCCATGTGGGCCATGGCATTAAGGCATTTTCGTTTGCAAATAAGCACTTATTGATGCGGCATTTTTACGTGTTGCGCTTGTGCCAATGGCGTTATTGGTTAAACTATCACCGCTAAAATTAAACAGGTAACGCAAAACCAGTAATCCATCGGTTAAGGCTTCGGTGTGTCCGTTTCCATCAATATCCAGTGTGCCATTATCAAACGCTGTTTTGAGGTAGTTTTGAATCTGGGTTGCATGACTACGGCTTGCGCCTGAGCCTACTGCATTATTTGTTAAGGTCGCATCTGTAAAATTAAATAAATAACGTAATATCAATAAACCATCGGTCAGTGCCTGCGCACTGCCATCGCCATCAATATCCCAATTAAAATTCGTACCTGTTTGTGTTCCTGATACACGGTAATTAGCCACAAAGGATGCGGCATTGTTTAAGGCTTTTCGGTTATCTGTTGCTTGGGCAGCCCCTTCTGCAACACCCATCGCTACCCCGTTGTATTGTTTATCCGGGTTTGACCAGTAATTTAAGCGTGTGCAAGGGCCAGAACCGGTGCATTTAAAGTAAGACATGATGGTGCGCCAAGAGTTATTGCCATCATGCAGATGCCCGTGGCTATAAGGGTAAACACTGGTTTGCGAGTCAGTTCGCCAATCATGCAGTGCAGAGAAATTATGGCCGGTTTCGTGTGCGAATGAGCGATTATCAACCGCACAACGATAATCAACTACCGAAAAAGCGGCCTGATCCCAAAACGATCCCACTGGCGTATCTGCAACGCCACAATAAAACCCTGGTACGCTGATAAAGAGGCTAACCAGGTCGGCTTTATAGGTGTCTCGCAAGGCATGGATATTATCTATATAACCATCACTCGGGTTGCCTAAACGATTCAAGTTGGTTGTTACCGAATCGGATTCGGTGAAATTCACTTCCTGTTTATGTGCCAATCTAAGCCGATGGGTAATACCAGAATTTGCATAACTTTGATTGGCTTCAACAAAAGATAAATCAATCAATGCGCCGATAGCAGCCGTACCACCTGCACCTTGTCGTGCAGCAGGTGTCCATAAAACCATCACATCAATAAACGCACCACTGTCCACCTGAACATCGGCTTGCGCGACTTGCTTATTTGCAGTGTTTATTGCCGGGCTTACCGGTTGTCTTTTTTTTAGTGCCTCATTCCGCATTTTGCCGACAAAGCCGGGAGGATGCTCATCCCTTAATTTTTTAGGATCAACCAGCCTGAGCATATGTAAAGCCGTATCACCTAGCTTGCCTTGATACCTGATTTGATACTGCCGGTTTTTATAAAGAATATTCCCCTGAACCAGCGAGCCATTTATTACCAGAATCACCTCATTCTCAAGCGTACCAATATGCCCTATCCAGGAGACGCTCTCTGCGGAAACCTTCTCTGTTTTATCCAACACGGCGGTTACCTGATCACCAAATAAATCAATTATCAGCGCTTCGGGAATCGTTGCCAATACAGGCGTATTAACACCTACCTGTTTTTGTTTTGCGCTGATGTCACTCAGCTTAGCCTGACCAGAAAGTGATTTTTTAGCAAGCCTGTCTGCATTGCCCGGTTCTGGCAGAGGAACAAACAAATTAGCAGGTTGGGCATTGGTAATAGTTGCTGCAACAAAAAGGACACAGACTATAAAGAAATGAGAAATAATACGCATAAAAAACTACTCCAATTAAAAAAATACCAACCCACATGTCACCACATTGAGATTATAAATTATTTTTTTGTTAACTGCATATTTTAAAAAAATAAGAAGCTATGTATCCCGCCTGAAAGCCCAGCTCCATAAAATCATCTGGGGTGAAGAGCAAGGGCGCTGAACATTAATGCGAC
>CAZPEE010000183.1:0-5145 GCA_964585525.1 uncultured Cocleimonas sp. | reverse complement strand
TGAGGTTGAGGTGATTTCTGTAATTTTTGCTACAGACATGTTTTTCTCCTTTGATGGTTGATTGATGGTATCTATGTTACGAAGTGTAGCAGTATTTGAAAAATAGTTGGCTGAAAAAAGCGCATCAGGCGAGGCTAAAAATTGAAAGCAAAATAAATTGGCACACAACGTGACCATAACTAATTCAAAATAGTTGTACCATCTTCTTCATCCAGTAAAACCTGGCTGACTTTGTATCCCAGTATCCTGACCTGTCCTTTTTTGCGTGTTTGCCGGTCACGGCTAAAATCAAAGGTGTAAATCCGCTCAAAAATCATCCGGCCCTGGCGGTTGCGGCTGACCCGGATTTTTTTCAAAGAAGCTGTCTGGTCTAAAAACTGCGCTTGTATCTGCTGGCAGGCATTCGCTGATGCTGCCATCGCTATCTCCTTGGCGCGAATCGAATTTAGCCAGAACCACGCCAGAAGTGCTAAAAAGAGTATGATTAATGTGCCTGCCATTGGTATTATAAGTTATTGCCGTATCCTGTAAAAACAAGGCTTAAGATGCCCAAAACTATGTTACCTGACCTAAAAACACTGGAAAAACTGATCCGCCAAGTCGCCAGGGAAGAGATACTGCCACGTTTTAACCGTGTTGGCTATCACGTTAAAGATGATGGTAGCCTGTTGACCGAAGCGGATTTATCCGCAGATAAACGAATTTGCCAAACACTAGCGGGGTTATATCCAGAAATCGCTTTTTTAAGCGAGGAAATGAGCCTGCAAAAACAGGCAGGTTTGCTTAAAGAATCAGACAAATTATGGTGTCTTGACCCGCTGGATGGCACCAGCAATTTTGCAGCGGGAATTCCACTGTTTGCTACATCATTGGCACTGTTTGTTGATGGTGAGGTACACATCGGAATCACTTATGACCCGGTTCGGGATGAAATGTTTAGTGCCGTAAAAGGGCAGGGAGCCTGGCTTAATGGTGAGCCGTTACAATGCAAACCGAGCGGTTTTGCGCTGAATAAAACGATTGCTTTTGTTGACCTGAAACGCTTAAAGCCCGATTTATTGCAACGCTTACTACATGATGCGCCCTACAAATCGCAAAGGAACCTGGGGTCGTGTGTTTTGGAATGGGCCTGGATGGCCGCAAACCGGGGGCATCTATACTTACATGGAGGCATGAAATTGTGGGATCTGGCTGCGGGCACATTGCTATTAAAAGAAGCAGGTGGTTATGCCTGCACACTGGACGGTGAAGAGGTTTTCCGGCCCGCCATGAAACCGCGCTCGGTTTTGATTTCACCGGATAAAAACCTTTATATTGCCTGGAAAGATTTCCTCCTAACTAGTTGATAAAACATATATTTTAAAGATTGGATAAAATAATAATGAAAAAACTATTTTGGGGGTTATTCCTGATACTGTGTTTTGTTGTCACGCTGCCAGCGAGTTGGTGGTTACTGGCAAAAGCAGATTTTGCTTATGGCTATGTGTATGATCATGCAGGTATTAGTGAGCATATCGCCCGTTTTGCGCCTAAAAATATCTACCGGCATGATTTTGAAAACACCACAAAAGAAAAGCGTGTGGAACTGTTTGGCGGGATAGTGAAAAGCATCCAGAATAAGGGCAAAGGGCTGGAACAATTGCATTATCTGGATAATAAAGGCCGCACGAACCGTTTGCTGACTGATGCTGAGATTACCCACTTAAAGGACGTCGCTATTTTATTGGATAAAGCCTCGCTGGTATTGGGTGTTTGTCTGCTGCTCTGGCTCACTTTGGTGTTTTTTCTGCGTTATAAAAAGCAAGCATTGCCTTCCATTAAACAGCAGTTACTCAGCCTGTTGTTCATATTCCTGGTCATTACTGTGGTGCTTTTTGCTATGGGTCTGGAAAATGTCTTTAACCAGCTACATATCTGGGCGTTTCCCAAAGAGCACCAATGGTTTTTCTACTACGAAGAATCATTAATGAGCACCATGATGAAGGCGCCTGATTTGTTCGCCTATATCGCACTCATGTGGTTTATTGTTTCGCTGTTGTTAACCATGGTACTTTGTAGTGTTTTAAGGCGAGTTTTACCTGGGGCAAATCATTTTGACTGAGCAATTAAATATACTTAATGACAGTGCCAATCAAGGCTGCATCAGACAAGCCGTTTCGTTTAAAGGAAAGGGGCTGCATACTGGCAGGCGTGTCAAGATTACTATCTATCCCGCCCCGGAAAATAGCGGCATCAGGTTTCGCCGTATTGATAAACGTGGCACTAATCCACAAAAACAGCCTACAACAATCCTGGCTCACTGGAAAAACACCAAAAAATTACCACTGTGTACCTGCCTGGTAGACACCGAAAATACCGTTAGGGATATCCAGGTACGCACCATAGAACACCTGATGGCAGCGTTTTATGCTTGCGGGATTGATAACGCACTGGTTGAAATCAATAGGCAGGAATTACCCATTATGGATGGTAGCGCAAGGCCGTTCATTCATAAGATCATGAGCGTCGGTGTAACCCGGCAAAGCCAGCCGCGCAAGGTCTTTGCCGTAACCAAAATGCTTGAAGTTGAAGAAGATAACCGTTTTATCAAAATAGAACCGGCGGATACCTTGTCGATGGATGTGACCATCATACTGGCTAAACTGGGACGATTTAACTGGCAAGGTGAGGTAACACCAAGCCTGTTTGCCGAAAATATTAGCGCCGCCCGAACTTTCGGCCGTTTAAAAAATGGCTTGCTGGCACAACTAACACGCTTCTCCAAAGACCCGGTATGCCTGGGTGCAAATACCAAAAGTGCCGTTGTCGTGGTGCGTGGTAACAAGGTATTAAACAGGGGCGGGTTGAGAATGCCAGATGAATACGTGCGCCACCGGATGCTCGACCTGGTGGGTGACTTGATGCTATCTGGTGGTCATATCCAGGGTAAAATTACCGCTCAAAGCCCAGCGCACCGTTTAACGCATGAGCTACTGGCTAAGGTTTTTGAACAGCAAGCGTGCCAAGAATTGTAATCAAACCTTATCATAGCAACGGCAGTTCATACGTCCTCGCCTAAGCGAGGGATCCTGCAGGAGTCCCAGCCTAGGCTGGGCAGTCAATGAGGTGCTGGGATAATTTGCACTTTTTGCGCAGCTATTGCTTGTAAAGGCACAGTTATTGGAGCCTGTAGCCGTTGCACTGTGTCAATGACATACTGCTATGTTTTGCGATGATGGCAGATCATAGGCAAATGCCCCTTGGGACGTAATGTCAGGCGGCATTCGTGCTTAACTTCTGTTTCTGGGGCCAGGCTCAAGCGAAAACGCTGTGCCAGGATTGCTATGGCGAGCACCGATTCGGTAATCCCAAAACTCTTGCCAATACAAACCCTGGGGCCGGCGCTAAAGGGAATATAGGTGAATTTGACTGGTTTTTCTGCGTCGGGTAAAAAGCGCTCCGGTATAAACGCATCCGGGTTTTTCCAGTATTTTTTATGGCGCTGGATCAGCCAGGGCACAATCAGCATCAAAGAACCCGCCGGGATTTTTTTGCCACGAATCGTGTCTTCTTTAAGTGCCTGGCGGGAAAGAATCGGAACGGGCGGGTAAAGCCGCATGGTTTCATCCAGGATAGCACGGGTATACACCAGCTTTTCGACATCTTCCATTTCAGGCACACGTTCCCCCAGCACAGCTGCCAGTTCATCATGCAGTTTCTTTTCCACATCGGGCGATTGTGAAATCAAATACCATGTCCAGGCAAGCACGTTCGCGGTGGTTTCATGACCGGCCATAAACAGCACAATAATTTCATTGCGGATTTGTTCTTTTGTCATAGTATCTACACCACCATCCTGATTTTTATTGGCTTTGAGTAACTCACCTACCATGGTTCCTTCGTGGCCACCTTGTTCGGCCTTGGCGATGATGGCATCTACTGCATTATGAATGGTTTTGGCTGCAATACGCGCCTTGCCAATTTTGCCATTAACATTGGGAAACCAGTCAGGAAGCCCTAGAAAATTGGATAGCGCCATTTGTTTGACGACGGATTGATAATCGGCAAAGGCCTTGACGACAGCAGTACTGTTTTCTGCACCGAGTTTTTCCCCAAATAAAGTACGCGCAATAATCTCTGCTGCCAGCTTGCCCATTTCAGTATGAACATGTAACTCAGCGGAATCGCCATGGGATTGCCACTCATCCGCCATTTCTGTGATGGTGCTAACCATGATCTTGCTGAACATTTTGATATGTGAAAAATCAAACAAAGGTGTCTGTATTTTGCGGCGAGAAGCCCAGGTATCACCATCGCTGATAAACAAACCATCGCCCAGCAAAGGCTCAAGTGCACGGCGCATCTGTGGCGACTTGCGTTCATAATTGTCTTTATTTTCAACAAAAACATAACGAATAATGTCGGGCGAGTTTGCGACAAAGACATGTTGTTTAAGAATTTTCTGTGAGGTGAATTCATCGCTAAAGGCAGCCTCATCCCAGATAGACAATAAATCATTTCGTGCATAATAAAGCGCCTGAAATGGATTGATCTCCTTCTTATGCCTTTTCGGGTAAGGTGGTATGAATGCACTCATGTGTTTTTTCCGTGATAACTTGGTGGGGTATCTTGCATTTAAGTTGCCTGCCATGCAAATGAAAACCAGGGAAATTTATCCTCAGGTCAAAAAAGTGTTAAATAACCGAAAAAATTGTAACTACTCGGCGCAATGCTGGTAACTGCTCAGATTGACCTCGTTTTGCGCCAAATCAAGGAGGAAGCGCGCAGTTTACATGTGTAAATGAGCACTTCCAACACAGAGTTGGCGCAAATAAGAGGGTAAGCTGAGTAGTTATAAAATATTGATGTAAATCAAAGCATAATAAATCATTTAAAGAAACCAGATAAAAAAAGTACCATTAATCAAAACTGTCTGGCAAATAAGAAAATAAACACATATATTTACCTACGGCTGGGTGGCAGAGAGATATGCAACGGCCTGCAACGTCGTCTACCCTGGTTTAATTCCAGGCCCAGCCTCCAAATAATAAAAGCTCCAAACGTTATAAACCTGGGGCTTTTTTGCTTTTGTTACTTGATTCTACAATTGCCTCAAAAAGCCATTCCATAAGCGAATTATTGATGTTATTATCGCGCACCTTGTGG
>CAZPEE010000182.1:0-5187 GCA_964585525.1 uncultured Cocleimonas sp. | reverse complement strand
GTTAGCGGTGACCGTGACCTGACTGATTTAGGTAAGATTGAAGGAATTCCGATTATGACACCTGCTGAGTGTTTGGATTTGATAGGTTAACTTGCCTTTGTTGTCGCAGATTAATCGTCCTACTTATCACATAGTGCACTATGCTCCTCTAATTGGTGGTGACTATTATTGATTAGTACGATCCAACTCATCCCCAATAACCTCAACCCCATTCTCACCCCAAACAACCGCATACTGCCCTAGGCATTTTTTCTTTTCGAGCGCATTTGCAACGGCTTTTCTAAGGCTTTCAAGGATTTTGGCTCCTTCTTCTGAAGGTTTAAGTTTTTCATTCTTTTTCATAACTCTGCTCCTTTTAGGAGTAATTCATAATAGTTATCATGCAACACTATTCGATCTTTTCCTTTTTGTTCAAAGACCCATTCAGGCGCTTTTCCCATATTCATAAAACACTGCGTTCTATCAACCAGATAACTATATTCTAACAACAAATTCCGTAAACTTTTAGGAAAGCGCCGGAGTATGTCCTTTTTCGGAATATTATGCCCACCGTGTTTTACACGTTCAGCTACACGCTCTAATGACAGTTCCACATCGGGCAGTGCCAGATAAATCAACTCCACGTCCCAACCAGTTTTTTGTAGCTGTTTTATTAGGTTTAAATAACCACGACCTGATAGGGTGGTTTCAAAAGAAAAGTCTTCCTTGGCCTGGCTGTATGTTTTTATTTCTTTTAGAAACAAACGACTTGCTGCCAATATTTCTTTTTCTGGCGAGAGGGGCGATAAGCCTGCGGCAATTAAATCAGCATTGACAAAGTTCTGACAGCCAGCTACCTGTGGCAGATATTCCAATGCAAAGGTGTTTTACCTGCACCATTTAGTCCTGCAATAATCCAGCACTTTGGTATTTATGTATCCATTTATTAATATTCTTAAGGTATATCGACGTATTCAAGTTATAGCCAGATTGATGCAAATCATAGTATCAGGCTCCTCTAATCATTATTGTATGTATTTATTTTTCAAACTTTATTGTTTACGCAGAGGCCGCAAAGAACCGCTGAGAAAAACAAACCTCTGCTTTACAAACCCATACCTTCATAAACCACACAATGCCAAGCCCCCAACGACTCCGCTTAATCACCCGAACTGGCTTCTTCCTATTCTACCTGCTTGCGCCTGTTTTCAATTTGCTACGCTTTGACCTCAACAGCCAGACATTTTATCTGCTCGGCTCCGAATGGCATATTGGTATTGATTCTTTCCGGCGCGCTACTCAGGAGTGCTTTCCGGGGCAGCTTGATACGTTTGATATGCTAATCAATTTTGCGGAGCTGATCTTCTTGCCGGTCATCAGCCTGATTGCTATCGGTGCGTTTATTTCATGGAAATGGGGTCTACTTTACTGTGGCTGGCTATGCCCGCATGAGTCTATGGTTGAGGTCATTAATAATCTAATGCGGCGTGCTTCGGGTAAACTGACGCTCTGGGATAGAAAAGTTTTACCGGAAACACAGCTGGATGGCACCCACATCAAACCGAATAAAAACGGATGGTTTGTGACGGCTGCAGTGATTTTACTACTGGCTTTTACCTGGGCGATTTCCTTACTAAGCTATCTGCTGCCACCTGCAGAAATCTACGCCAATTTACTCCATTTCAGTTTCACCCGGATACAACTCATTTTTCTAACTATTGCTACAACGGTAATTGCGCTTGAATTTACCTTTGCCCGGCATATGTTTTGCCGCTTTGGTTGTTCACTGGGTTTATTCCAAAGCCTGATGTGGATGCTGAATAAAAAAGCGATGGTGGTGGGTTTTGACCGCAGCCGCGCCAAGGAATGTATTGGCTGTGATGTATCTTGCGAAATCGCCTGTCCGATCAAGCTCAAGCCACGCAGCATCAAGCGCAAGATGTATTCGTGCTCGCAATGTATGCGTTGTATTGATGCTTGCGAGTCGGTACAAAAACATCAAGGCAAAGAAATCCCGCTTTTACAAATGATTCGTGGTGAATGCGCACTGGATAAATCAGCGCGGGATTTTGGTAAAAAAGAAAATGTGCCAGAACATTGCTATCAGAAACCATCTTGAATAAGCTCATTTTGTAATGCCCAGGCTAGAAAATCAACCCTGATCACCCTGCTTCGCCTGCACACGACTATCTATCGGCACATTTTGAATATCACAGGGACCACGGTATTCTTCGGGTACGTTGTCGGGGCATTGCCCGCACTGGGTATTTCCGGGTACGGCGAAATCAATTTTCCTGGGATAAGGCAAATCCATCATATTCATCATGTGTACGAACGCGTGCTCAGGCTTATTATTGCCAAGACGCGGATTGCGCTGTTTTTCCTGGCCAATGGTGCTGATTTGTCGTCCTTCATAATCATGCCCCGGATAAACCAGTGTTTCGTCTTCCAGTGTAAAGAACTTTTCATGGATACTTTTATACAGCATGGCGGGATCACCCGATTGAAAATCGGTTCTGCCACAGGCTTCAATCAATAGGGCATCACCGGTAAAAAGTAACGTATGTGCATTGCTTTCAATCAAATAGGCATGGTGCGTGCTGGTATGACCCGGCGTAAATAAAGGATGCAATTGCAGGTTTCCCACCTGAAAAATTTTTCCTTCTTCAACACCTAAATCAGCACAGCTTAATTGATCCATTTTCGGCACAACAATCTGGGTAGCTGCCAATGCCTTCATTTTTCTGGCGCCGGTTAAATGATCAGCATGGATATGTGTTTCCAGTGTATAGCTAGGTTTTAAGCCTAAAGAATGAATCACCTCCAAGTCACGCTCCACCGTATCTATGACAGGATCAATCAAGACACTCTCTCCTGTCTCCTCACATCCCAGTAAATAAGTATAAGTACAAGAATCAGGCTCAAAAAGTTGTTTAAAAATCATTTATGTCTCCCTACCCGGATATTTCATAGTATCACCAGTATAACCGCGCCAGTTTATTAAGAAACCCCATGCAGTGGCATTGAGAATCCGCACTTAATCTAAAAATAGCAGCGTTGACACATATGTGTCATTTCACACATATCTAAAACTGGGAGTAGCTAACTCTGTTTAAAACCGTAGAATCAATGCACAACCCATATATTCAGGATAGGATGAAAAAATGAAATTAAGCAACTTACTATTTTCTGCATGTTTACTCTTGTTAGCAAACCTGTCATTCGCAAAAGGCGTGAGTGTTGATGAACCCTATGTTCGCGAAGTCCCTCCAGGTCAAATGATTTCAGCAACATTCATGACACTAAAAAATGATACTGACAAGGATATTGCGCTGATAAAGGCGAGCAGCGATGTCGCCAAGAATGTGGAATTGCACGAACACGTGCATGAAGGTGGCATGATGAAAATGCGCCAGGTGCCAAAAATCATCATCCCGGCACATGGCATAACCGAGTTAAAACCTGGCGGTTACCACATCATGCTGATTGGCCTGCAACGTAAAATCAAATCGGGTGATAAAGTAACGCTCAATCTCGAGTTTGATAACGGCAATAAAGAAACCATTACTGCCACTGTCAAAAAAGTCATGATGGGTATGATGAAAGGTATGAAAAAGGGCGATAAGCAACATGGAGCCATGAAGCTGGATACCAGCCACCTTAACCCTATGCCAAACTTGATGATGGTATTCAAAAAAATGCCCGAAAAGCTCAAGCTGACACCAGAACAAACCACAAAACTAAAAGCAGGCATAGCTGAACGTAGCCCTAAAATTAAAGATTTATTTGGCACCGTAAAGCAATACGAAAAAGATATTCTTGAAGCGGCACTTGCTGACAAACCACTATCAGACCTGGATCAGTTGGCAAGTAACATTGTGCAAGAACGCTTGAACATCATAAACGCTAAAGCTGGCTGCGCCGAAAATGTTAAATCAATACTGAATGAAAAACAGTTTGCCACTTTACAAAACATCTACAAAGAAAAGTTTGCCAAAAAGCTGGAATACCCAGATGATATGAAGGGCAAAATGGCAATGCTCAAACATGTTAATCCCATGCCTAACCTGATGATGGTGGTTAAAAAAATGGGGAACAAGCTCAATCTTAGTGAAAAGCAAACAGCAAAGCTAAAAGCCTGGCATGATGAACGTAGCCCTGTGATGACCAAGCAATATAAAACCATTATCAGGCTGGAAAATGAACTTCAAAATGCCGCTTTAAACAACGCACCGGCAGAAAAACTGGCCGAATTGGCTGATGCCATTATGCAAAACCGTATGAAAGTAATGCGCGGAAAAGCCTTCTGTCGCGATAAAATAAAAGAAATACTTAACCCGGAACAATACAAAAAGACCCTGGAGCTTTACAAATCCAATTTTATAATGATGTGATTTAAGAAATAAAACTTATTTCCATCTACAGCAACCTAAAGTGCAATAGAATACTTCTTAAGACGGTATAGAAAAGTATCACGGCTCAAACCTAATAAACGAGCCGCCTTGGACTTATTACCACTGGATTTATCCAACGCCTGCAGCATTAAATCAACCTCTACAGATTCAAGCTTGATCCCATTTTCTGGCAGGCTGAAAGACGAGCCCTCACGACCTGATGAAAGCGATGAAAAATAACGCATTTCATGCGGCAAATTCGTCACGTCAACGTCTTTCCCCGCGAACAGTATTAACAAGCGTTCACAAAAATTTCGTATCTCCCGAACATTACCCGGCCAATCATATTTATTGATGTGTTTTAAAGCCATTTGGGTAAACCCCGGTGGCGTTAAATGTTGCTTGCGAACAAATTCACTAAAGAAATGCGCCATCAAATCAGGAATATCCTCTTTTCGTTCTCGCAAAGGCGGCAACTCAAGCGGAATGACATTCAATCTAAAATACAAATCAGCACGAAAATTTCCCTGTTTAACTTCTTCTGCAAGATTCTTGCTAGTCGCCGCAATAATACGCACATCATAATGACGCGGGGATGAATAACCCAGTGGCTGTACCTCGCCCGTTTCAATAAAGCGCAATAATTTAACCTGCAACGACAGACTCAATTCTGAAATCTCATCAAAAAACAAGGTGCCTGAACCTGCTTTGGCAATCATTCCGGGGTTATTCGTGCCAGCCCCAGAAAAGGCACCTTGTTTGTGCCCAAACAGAAAAGATTCTGCATGCTCTTCTGCCAAAGTTGCGCAGTTAA
>CAZPEE010000181.1:0-5198 GCA_964585525.1 uncultured Cocleimonas sp. | reverse complement strand
ATCGTCGCTATATTTTTACAGGCTATATTCTAACCGGAGGTAATCAGGATATTCTTAACGTATTTATCTTCTGCTTATCTAATACTTATCAAATGGCCACATATTTGTATTTGTGTTTACACTCTTGGTGGTAAGAAAACATCCAGGTATTTATTAATACCATGATAAAAACACATCCAAACAAAAAACGGGATATCTGAATAATCAGACATCCCGGTATTTAACAACAAAAATAATAATTAATTATTTTCTACGTGTTGTTGCACCGTGTACATCTGAGCGTTCTTTACCACTGTATACTGGGTGGAAATTTGGATCACCAGCACCAGATGCAGCTGAATCTGATGAAGCTACTGAGGCAGGTGAAACAGTATCCAGTGTATTACTCGTGCGTAGTACTGCGACCAGTTTTCCGCTTTTTCCATCATTCATCAGTTCTACCATACCAACACCAGGACAACTTCCCTGGGCACCATGGGTTACGGTAACGGGTACTGGTCCGCGCAAGGCGACAACAATATGTTTGCCATCGGGTGTTAATCCCATTAAATCAGGGGCGGGATCATTTGTAGGCAATGCCGGATCATCGGTAACCGATGCAGCCTTGCAAGCACCATCACCCCTACCCTGTCCATCTGCTGAGGTCAGATCATAAGTACCTACATGAGTTTCTGTAGCAGTATCAAAGACTTCCATATTATTTTGGGTACGATCAACCACATGCAGGTATTTATGATCCAGAGTCGGAATCATGCCATGTGCATCTCGACGAGTTGTGATCCCAGGCACCTGGCCTGTTGTGTTTTTAGCTAGCGTAGAATTACTGTTTCCGGCATGTGCTGTATTACCCGGATCTTTGAAAACAACATTTACCGGAGGCATATTTTCACCCAGCGTTACAGTCGAATCCTGGGAAGCTTCAGCAATAATTGAATCATTAACCGTGTAAACACCAAATATCGACATGGGTTCGCCGGAACCAACCGCTGATACACCATTATCAAACCAGACTTTCTTGCCGATGTGCACACCACCACAACCCACACCGTTGACATCATTATTACCATATTCGGCAACAATTTTCATCGGGGTGGATTTAGTATCTGCTACCAGCATTCCACCGGCCGCCATGGTGATATAGATCATGCCGGTGTTGGATACTATTGGACAAATGATAACATTATTGGGACGACCACCTTTAGCGCCGTCTTTACTGCCATCCGCCACACAACCATTTTGTTTACATTTACCATTCGGAGTAAAGTTTCCAGTGACAGCCGCACCATACGAACCAGAAACAGCACTGACCAGGTCTTCACCTAAAGCATTTTTACCTGAATAGGCATGAGAATCTTCGACGACTTTTAAATCTTTTCCTACACCAATACCTGCAGAGCGGTTCAATGTCGCCTTGGTTATTTTACCTGTGGCATCTCGTTGAATATCTATCCGTTCTATAATTCTGCCATGTAAATTTGCAACAAACAAAGCGCTACCGTCAACATTCCAGAAAGACATATGTACGGAGCGGCCCCCTGCGGATGGCGAATTTGTTTTTGCAACACGGAAAAGTGCAACAGCAACTTTCTTTTCGGCATCCATGATACCCACTAAACCACCATCTCCACCTGTTTTAAACAGGTTAAAGTTCATGTACTTTCCCATTGGGTCCGATAACATGCCATGTAAACGACCAAAACCACCATTATTGCCGCCAGCTTCATTGCGTAAAACAGCACCTGTTTCATCTTTCAATGTTGCAGTGAAAATTTCACGAATATCACAGGGGCCTTTTCCAGCAGCATTGGCATCCGCACCACAGCCTACTGGCTTGGCTGCAGAACCACCTGATATTTGCTTTTTCACATCATCACTATCCCAGACATAAATATAGCTGCCTAATGAACCAAGACCGGCAGCGCCTGCAACCGAGTTAGACTGGTCACTAGCCCAAACCTCGTAGGCTGTATTATTTTCAGGTGGTGCGATTGTTTTACTTGATGCCCCACCTCCGCAGCCTGTCAGGGCGGCAGAGCCAATAGCAAGTGACACGCCCATCGAGAGCATTTTCAGGTAGTTCGATTTTCTATTTTCCATTTCGTTGTACATCCTCCTAGATTTATAAACTCCCCGTAGTAAAAACAGGGAGGTGGTATATTGCATTTTTACTATTAATGCTCTTTTTTAAATTATGAATATCAAATAGTTTTTATTGTTATCCAATCATAGTTAGTCTGCTTAAAGCAGAGTTAGTCGAGGATTGTTCGATATATTTTTGACACATAGCTAATTAGATTGCTTCAATTGCGGGGTTGTCATCAATATGAAGTTGCGAGCATGTCTTATTAACCTGGCAATACTGGGTAACAAAATAATATTAAACAGGGCAGTTAAAAAAATATTTTTGTTTACTTGGCGCTAGATATGTCAAGCCAAATAATGCTTAGTTTCTTGATATATGTCAATTACATATAGCTACTTTTCATGTAGGAACTTGTTATCTATTTAGTTTCTTATGCTTATCTTTTTTATCGACACTGAACAGTAGGAAATGTGATGAAAAATGTATTAAGGATAAATTTTTGTGATTACTACATTTGAGTATTGATGTATTCTCAAACAAATGAAGTGGTAACTTTTCGTACCGAAGACGCTCGTTGGGGTGTATGCTTTCATTTTTTAAAATACTCACGATAGATACAAAAATAGCACTTTGTGCTTAAGGGAAACAAATATGCCGACACTACTTATCACAGGTGCCAACCGTGGCATTGGGCTGGAGCTTTGTAAACAGTATCTGGATAAAGGCTGGGAGGTACATGCTTGCTGCCGTCATCCTAAAAAGGCGAAAGCACTGAATAAACTTGCAGATAGTCATGATGCATTAAGCGTGCATGAGCTGGAAGTGACCAATGAAAAACAAATGGATGCTCTGGTAAAAACACTGCATAACAAACCTGTTGATATTTTGCTGAATAATGCCGGTGTTCATGCTTTGGGCGCTTCACAATTTGGTAAAACGGATAACAAAGCCTGGGAAGATGCTGTTGCAGTGAACCTGCTTGCCCCGATGAAGATGATGGAGCATTTTGTTAAAAATGTGGCGATCAGCGACAGGAAAATCATTGCCAGCATGAGCAGCAAGATGGCGAGCATGGATGATAATAGCTCAGGCGGTGCTTATGCCTACCGCGCAACCAAGGCCGCGTTAAACGCCGTTATGGTCAGTGCCGCACATGATTTGCGCCACCTGGATATTATTGCCTTGATCCTGCACCCTGGCTGGGTACGCACCGATATGGGCGGGCCAAATGGTGAAATTTCCGTAGAAGAATCCGCAAAAATGCTGTGCAAGATTCTGGATAATTGCGATATGGGCGATAGTGGCAAGTTTTTTGATATTGATGGTAGCGTTATTCCCTGGTAACACGCTGCTACCACTTAGCGTAGAAATTTGGAATGTTAGAAAAAAAATGATAGCTTGTCGTACCTAACCCGGATGTTTCATGAAATTTTCGGGTTAGCTTCTAATAAAAATAAGTCATTGTAACCATGATAAAAAAACTATTCACATTTTCACTGTTGATGCTCACGGCCTGTAGCAGCCAACCTGAGCAGTCCTCCTACACACATGCTCACACAACCCATAACCATGAGCAAATACAGGATGATAAGCCGGTACATTCCCGTAAAAATCCGTTTGAAGGCGTTCTCGAAGCGCATAATCGTGTACGCATAAGGCACGGGTTACAGCCGCTTAAATGGTCCAATAAATTAGCGTCTTATTCAGAACAATGGGCAAATCACCTGGGCGCCAGTGGTCGTTGTAAAATGATACACCGCCCAGGTACACCTCCTTATGGAGAAAACCTGTATTGGGCCAGCCCGCTAAGCTGGTCAACGGGGAAAACATCCGTTCAGGATGTGTCCATTCAAGAGGTCGTAAAGACCTGGGCAGATGAGGAAAAATGGTATGACTATACGTCTAACCGTTGTGAACCAGGAAAACAGTGTGGTCATTACACACAAATCGTTTGGCAAGATACTTCCGAGGTTGGTTGCGCGCTAAAGGTATGTGCGGATAAATCACAAAGCTGGGTGTGCAGTTATAACCCGGCGGGTAATTATGTGGGTCAAAGGCCTTACGAAAAGAAGACTCAAATCAGCATGAACAGCACACATTAACCTGTCATAGGATTAATGAATACTGATTACACCCTTTTCCAGGCGTAGTGTGAACGATGGTGCCGTTAATCGTTGCTTTTGGGAGGGCGATAAGTACTTTTTAAGCGTATTAAACACATTTTTGCCAAGCTTGACCTCTGCATGACCTTGCAACAAGGTTTGGAGTGTCTTTGCTGCACGGTTTTCAATTGGACTGTTGAGTGACAAATGGCCTGTTAAATTTGAATCACCGGCGGTTATTGCCATGCTGATACCCGGTTTGTCTGATGCTCCGCCCTCTGGTTTGGCTGAAAATAGTTTTTGACTAATTAATACCGGCAATTGATCCTGACGCTGTTGTAGCTGGTCATTTAACTGCCAGATCCTGTCTTGTCCTTCGGGTAATTCACCCTTTTCTTCCAGTGTCCACTGAATTTGTTGACGCAGATTATCCAGTTCTGCGCGGGTTTCACTCACTGCAATTAACCCATCCAGGGATAAATTGTTTATAACCAGGCGTAAATCCACCTCGTCCACGGGAAATTCCAGAGGTTTATTGTGTGGATGTTCCTGCTTAACATGCAATTTAACCAGTGCCGTTAAAAACTCCTGTTGTTGTAAACGGCTCGCCTGCAGTGCCATATCAGCCTTGACCTGTAATCTCAATGGTTGTTTCAGTTTTGCATGTATCAATTTCAGTTCAGGAATAAACAAGCGGGTTGTGCCGGGTTTGAACTCTGCCGTAATGTTTTTCTGGTGCTGGTAATCTATGCTTGCCTGCGTCATGCTTAACTGTGATGAGAAAATATTCAGAACCACATTTTCCAGTTTGGCATTCCCTCTGTTTTCATCCGTATTCAAATCGTAAATACCCCGGATTAAGGCTTTTCCAAAATAACTGTGCAAGCGGATTTCATAATGCGCCCTGTTTTCAAAATCCATCACGATGGTCGCTGTCGGTAACTGATCCGGAAACAGCGTATTTAATATATCTTTTTGCGAGGCATCCAGAGTTTCCTTTTTAATAGACAAAT
>CAZPEE010000180.1:0-5249 GCA_964585525.1 uncultured Cocleimonas sp. | reverse complement strand
GCACTTTACAGAAATAAACAATGCAGGGCACATGCTGCAAGTTGAGCAAACAGGGGAAATTCTTAAGGAAATTCTGTAAGCCAGACCACAGATCGTAATGGCTTACTCACCCAATAAACATGCCTCACGTTTCTCTAACCAAAATGGATATTTAAACATTGCCCTGGAGAATAATCGGCTCTGCAGGTGATGCTGCAACCATCGGCGTAAATTGGTATATTGTTGCTGTGCAAACACAGGCTTATTGACGCGGGAAAATTGACGGATAAAAGGTAGCAACGCATAGTCAAGCAAGCTGGGAGTCGGCCCCATTAAAAATTCATGCTGTGACAAGCGTTGTTCCAGCGCTTGGATAAAAGGTTCGCATTCGAGGCGACAGGCCTCTTGATAGTCACCATCATCCCCATGAAAGCGTTTTGCGCGTTTGTACTTTTCCAGGGCAGGTTTAAATACACTATCATTCTTTTCTATAACTTTTAGCATCTCTGGCAGCGCTTTGGGATCATGGCTATAGAGCAGGTTTTTTGGATCGTTCCGGCTTAGCGCCCATAACATGATATCCAGGCTTTCATCTATGATTACACGGTCGCCATTATTTTTTTCGACAACTAAAACTGGCACGGTGCCTTTGGGGGATGCAAGCAACATTTCGGCTGGCTTGTCTTTCATGGTGATAGCACGGATCTGAACCGTTTGCCGGGCGAGCAAGAGCGCCAACCGTGCACGCATGGCGTAAGGGCAGTTTTGTAAAGAATAAAGAACGGGTAATGTCGGCATTGAACCTGAATTCCTTATAAGCCCTGGCTGTATTGCGCGTTTGTCGCAAGGGTAACAAGGCTACTGAGTTGTGCTGCTGCTTGTTTTTTACTACGCTCACTGTCGCCATTTAACAGGTTTTCAAAGTGTGTGATTAACTCTGCTTTGTCATGTTCTTGTTTAGAACCCGAGCCGATATTGGTTAAATCAATGAAGAACCCATCAAACAATTCGCCTAGATCATTGACAATTTCCGCATTTAAAAATTGCTCATGGTTATAGATGCTGGGATAGCCACCCCTTTGTTTATCGACGGCAAATTTCACACCTTTTATATTGGTAATGGTTGTTTCCTTTTTACACTTCAGCATACAGCCATCTTCAATACGGGGTTTGTTACAGCCAACGGTTTGCTGGAAAAAACACTGGCGGCTTGTCATCATTAAAATCGGGTGGTAGATGCTATACAACAATGTAAAGTTTTCAGGACGGGCAATTTTCTTGATTTGTAAGCGGTTTATTTCGTTGGAAATAAACGCACCCGCACAATTTAATTCTTCCTGCAGTGTTAACAGCGCATAGGAGTTCGTGGTATTTAAAAATGGCCCGGCAATCCATTCGATGCCCATTTCATAGGCTTTGAAAGCGATACCCGTGTTATTACTGACAATACGTTGTGGGCGTAACTGCTCTAGCAGGCGCACAGACTCATCATAATCTTTTCCGATTAAAACAGCAGGAAACCACGGAATAAGCCGTGGGTTACGCTTAAAAATATCAATGGTTTTATTGCAGCCTTTTTTCCAGCTCTCGGGTAATTTGAAATACACATCAGCATCAGTAAGGTCGCATAAATACACATCTTTTTCGTCTGCAACCAGTATCGACAATGTATGTTTTTCGGCAACTTTTCTGTGGCTTTTTAAGGGTGGAACATCAACCAAAGGAACAGGCTCAACTTCATTGTTCAACAGGTAAGCCGCTTGCTTTTTCAGTGCGCTTAGCTCGTTAAATGGAATACTTAAATCGTTGCCTAGCCCACTACAATCAAAGTCTTCGATAATATAACCATTGCTGGCAAAGTTTTTAAAGCGCTTCTCGATAACTCTTTGGCTAATGGGTAATGCGTTGCTGGCGCATAGTTTTGAATTTGTGTGCAGGGTATGGGTTTTGATCGTAGCGGCATTTTTTACTGCGCTCTTTACTGCGTTCTCTACCACGTTCTCTACTGCACTCGTTGTTGTGTTATCAGCAATCGTCATCGTCAACCGTAAAGGCTCGTTCATTTGCCCGGAAAACGTCATTTTCAAGGGATATTTGGCGATGCTGAGAGTCTTGATTTTGTCTGCAAGTTCTTCACCGAGTTGGTCTCTTTTAACAAATAGACTGTCCTTGGCTTCCTGTATTTGTATGACCGTTTTAGCGCCACTTTTTTCAACCGCGTGCTTAATGCTATGGTCACGTGGATTGTCGATGAACATATCCTTGCTGAGGTTTCCCTGTAAAAATGAGTTGGTAAAATCGCGGTTAAATACGCGGTGTAAATTTGAGTCATCAGGCGCTAACTGGCCCGATTCAACAAAGCGGTCAATCGACTTGCGCCAGGTGTCTGTTACGGTATAAACATAGTGCGCGTTTTTGATCCGGCCTTCTATTTTTAATGAATCAACCTGGGCATCAACTAATTGTGGCAAATCAAAATAGGCAGAATTATCTTTTAAATTAAGCGGAAAGCGATTACCCGCTGCAGTGATTTCATATTCATCACGACATGCCTGGCTACAACTACCACGATTGCCCGAGTTGCCAACGCTTACCGAGCTGGAATAGCACTGCCCGGAAAAAGCAATACACAGTGCGCCATGCACAAAAACTTCACTAAGAACACCGTGCCCATGGGCAACTGAGGTTAGCAATTTGATTTCATCAATCGTTAATTCACGCGATAAATTTAGGCGCGATGCACCTAGCTTTGCCAAAAATTTAACCTGGCCTTCGTTATGCGTGGTTAGCTGGGTAGAGGCATGAATATTGAGCGTTGGGAAATACTTTTTCACTAGATTGAAAACCCCAAGGTCTTGCACAATGATGCCATCGATACCCGAGTTAACCAGCCTATTCAGCAGCTTGATTAGGGCAGCCAGTTCTTGTTCCAGAATCACCACGTTGACAGTCAAAAACACTTCACAATCGTATTTGTGCGCTAAACGGATGATGCCGGTTAAATCATCAAAAGAAAGATTGGCCGCACGGTTGCGGGCATTGAACTTATCCAGGCCGCAATAAACCGCATTGGCACCGGCGATAACCGCGGCTTTAATCGCATCAACATCACCACCCGGTGCTAATAATTCTATTTTTCTGTTCATCGTGTTAATTCTCTAACGCTTTTTATCAATACAGAGAGTGTAACCTATAGTCTCAATCTCAGTTTGTACCTGAATGGTTTTCTGAAAAAACCATTCCCTTCATGAAACATCCAGGCTCTGGTTTTACGTTAAATCTCATCAATAGGGTCTGGACAGTATTCGCGTCTACGGCAATTGCCACATTGTTCGCCAAGATAAAGCGAATCGACCCAGCCCATTAGCTCTGCCAGTTGCTCACGATCATCAAACCAGAAACCCGCTTCAAAATTGCGCTTGTCTTTATGCTTGGCACCAAGCCCGGCACCAGTTAAATTAGCACTGCCGACAAATGCACCAATACCGTCGATAATGATGGCTTTGGTATGCACACGTGGGCACAGGATGCGTTCAAAAAGCTCACTGTTTATCAGCGCAGGGTAATCATCAAAATGCTCCCTGAAACGCGGCCCCGGTTCTTTGGCATGAATCAAGCGCACACCCACACCTTTTTCTACTAAACGTGATAATAGTGCCAATAGTGGCTCGAAGCCAAAACCTGAATCGAGATGTAAATCCTTAATATCCGCCGTCACAATCCAGGCAAAGCGACGCGCTTCTGGTAAGTGTTTGAGCATTACCTCGTCGTAGATGTCGCGGTTGAGTAGTAGCTGGTGCATGGGTTACCTGTTTCAGGGGCTTCGGGTTAAGATCAACATTCTGTAAAACTCACCGCAAGTCCGCCACGTGACGTTTCCTTATATTTTTCAGACATATCCAGACCCGTTTGTTTCATTGCCTCAATACAACTATCCAGGGACATAATATGTTTTCCAGCGCCTCGTAACGCCAGTGATGCGGCAGTATACGCTTTGATCGCCCCAAACCCATTACGTTCTATACAGGGAACTTGCACTAGCCCTTGTACCGGATCGCAAGTCATACCCAGATGATGCTCAAGCGCAATTTCAGCGGCATGTTCAATTTGTTCTGTCGTTCCTCCACGAACGGCGCATAATCCCGCCGCTGCCATTGCTGCGGCAGAACCCACTTCTCCCTGGCAACCAACCTCAGCCCCTGAAATGGAGCTTTTATGTTTTATAAGGCCGCCTATTGCTGCAGCAGTCAGCAAATAAACCCTGCTGTTCTCATAAACCTTATCCGGATTTTTATTTTCGTGGCGAACATAATGGTATAACACGGCAGGGATAACACCTGCTGCACCGTTGGTTGGTGCGGTAACGACCATATGCCCCGCTGCATTTTCCTCATTAACCGCCATCGCATAAGCACAGAGCCAGTCATTCAAGTTGGCCTGCTCTGGATGCGTACTTAATTGGTGATAAAGCGTTTTAGCACGACGCGAGACATTCAGCCCGCCAGGCAGCACACCTTCGGCCGCTAAACCATTTTCTATACAAGCGCACATGCTGTCCCAGATGGCATCCAACCCCTGATTAAGTTTCTCTAATGAAATATGCTCGCATTCATTTTGTTGCTTCATGTCTGCTACCGACAAACCGCTAGCAGATGACATCTGAAGCATTTCATCCGCTGAACTAAAGGGAAACGCACGCGTAGGAACAGATTTCATTTTTAATGGAGCAACCAGTTGCTTTATTTCGGCAAGCGTGTTGATAAAGCCACCGCCGATAGAAAAATAGGTTGCCGATAAAATCAAGCTGCCTGAACCATCAACTAATTCGAAAATCATCCCGTTCGGGTGTTCTGGCAAGGTGTCAGATGTATCAAAAATAATATCTTCCCTGGGGGAAAAGCTGATTGATTGATCTTGTGGTAGTTTAATTGATGTCGTTTGCCAAATTTCCTTAAGTAGCTTTTCAACAGGTAACGCTGCCAGACGTTCTGGCGTGTACCCATGCAAGCCCAATGCAACGGCCCGATCCGTGTGATGCCCCTTTCCCGTAAACGCAAGAGAGCCTTTTAATACACAACGAATCTGTAATCTTTGCGCGTTTGGTTTTAATGCACCTGTTAATTCGCCCGCTTTACAACGCCCTATAAAATCAAGTGCCGCAATCATTGGCCCCATCGTATGGGAACTTGATGGCCCAATGCCTATTTTAAAAAGCTCCAAAACACTGATAAACATTTGATTCTTCTTTAATATCAAAAGGAATAATTATC
>CAZPEE010000179.1:0-5265 GCA_964585525.1 uncultured Cocleimonas sp. | reverse complement strand
TGGAGCTTAATATTTATTATATCCCGGTGGATATTGGCGAATCGGGTGCAGAAGTCGAAGCGCGTTATATCAACATTCTAAAGTCAGTCAAACAACAGGTATCCATCCCGGTGACCTGTAAGCTGGGCTCGCAATTTAGCTCGCCAGGGCATTTCATCAAACAACTAGAAGCCGCAGGAGCCGATGGTGTCTCCTTGTTTAACCGTTTTTACCAGCCTGATATTAATCTGGAAACACTTAAGATTGATCCTACGCTAACCTTGTCCAGCCCTTATGAATCTCTGTTGCGTATGCACTGGATTGCCTTGATGTCGGGTAAAACATCATTGTCGCTAGCTGCTACCGGCGGCATTCATGATGCCGAAGCGGTGCTTAAATTGTTGCTGGTGGGAGCCGATGTAACCCATGTGTGTTCGGTATTGTTGAAAAAAGGGCCGGATGTGATCAAAACCATCCTTGAAGGTCTAAGCCGCTGGCTGGAAGACAATGAATATGAGTCGGTTGAGCAGCTAAAAGGCAGCGTCAGCCAGGGTAAAGCAATCAACCCGGTAGCGTTTGAGCGCTTGAATTATTTGGAGGTGTTGCAGGGGTTTACACCATAGTGTTTATTAACCTGAATCCAAGGCGGCAATACGAATGCTCTGCGACTATTTGCCAGATAGTTGATAATTCAATTTCTTCTATGCTGAAATCGTTTTATCATGGCAGCTACTTAAAATAATAAGCCAATATTATTATGAAAAGCGTTATTTTTGCTGCTATTTTCTTTTTTGCCAGTATTATCCTGACGACCTTATTCCGTCATGATTATGATCTGGTTATTGCTATTTTAGCAACTATCCTGGGTTTTATGCTCGGCAAGTTTTCCGAATTGCAACATGACGTAAAATTTTTGCGCGAAGCTTTTGCCAGGGACTGGGAGCAGAGGCAGACGGAAAAATCGCAAGGGAAAAACCAGCCACAGCCTGCAGAGGGTATAGCTGACCACATTCAAGCAGGCGATGTTCAGACAGATAAAAAAACACAGGGAAAAACCAGCGAAACACAGCCGTCGATGGCTGAATCAATGAATCCTGTCAGTAGCGTTTCAGAGGCTTCTGTGACTGCGACTGAACCTGTCAGCAAAGCAGCAACGACAATTCAGCCAGCACAACAGGAAGCAGCACCAGAGCCAGTGGCAGCCGTAAGTGATGTGGGTGCGGTAAAAGATGCTTCTTCGTCATCCAGTTATCAGCGCAAGCAAGATGATTCACCTGATCTTACGGATAAAATCGGTGCTTACATCAAAAACTATTTTACCGGCGGCAACCTGTTTGTGCGTATCGGTATTCTGATTTTGTTTTTCGGTGTGTCCTTTCTCTTGAAATATGTCTCCGACCGTGGGCTGTTCCCGATTGAGTACCGCCTCATGGGGGTTGCGGCAGGTGCAATATTCTTGCTGGTTCTGGGCTGGCGTTTGCGCCATAAAAAAGCGGCTTATGCACTGTTATTGCAAGGTGCGGGTATCGGCATATTGTATCTCGATATTTATGCCGCCTTTAGCTTATATCATCTATTGTCACCATTACCCGCCTTTGTGTTGCTGTTTGTGGTGAGCATGTTAAGCGCTGCGCTGGCCGTGTTGCAGGATTCAAAATCGCTGGCGGTGCTGGGCTTTTCAGGCGGTTTTTTGGCACCGGTGCTGGCATCAAGCGGTTCAAACAACCATGTTGGGCTATTTAGTTACTATGCGGTATTAAACCTGGCGATTGTGGTGATTGCCTGGTTTAAATCCTGGCGTGCCCTGAATTTACTGGGTTTTGCATTTACCTTTATTATCGGTACGGTGTGGGGCGTGTTCAGTTATACACCAGAGAAGTTTGCGACGACCGAACCCTTTTTGATTCTGTTCTTTTTGTTCTATGTCCTGATAGCCGTGTTTTTTGCCTTGCGTGAGCCAGATTCGCAACAATCCTTGCTGTCTGAAAATGCGCAAAAGCTACAGGGCTATGTTGATGGCACCTTGCTGTTTGGCGTACCTTTGGCGGCATCCGCCTTACAATATTCTATGGTAAAACCGTTTCAATATGGTGTGTCGCTTTCTGCCTTTGCGATGGGGGCGTTTTACCTGTTTTTGACCTGGTTCCTGTGGAAGCGTATGGGTGAGCGGCTTAAGTTATTGGCGGAAGCCTTGCTGGCGCTGGGTGTGATTTTTACCTCAATGGCGATCCCGTTTGCACTCTCACCCACGCAAACAGCGGCAGCCTGGGCGCTGGAAGGAGTCGGTTTATTATGGCTGGGATCACGTCAAAACCGTTTGTCTGTCAGGGTGTTTGGTTTGCTATTGCAACTGGGCGCGGGCTTTTTTGTGTTTATGCAGCATGATGATTCATATCATTCAAAAGAGGCAGGCAGCGCTTTTTTAAATGGCTCATTTATCAGTGCGATGCTGATTGCAGTCGCTGGTATTTTATCCGCACGTTTGCTTTTTAAGTCATTTAAAGGGCGTAAATTATGGGAGCAAAGCGCTAGCCCGATGCTGCTGACCTGGGGCTTGTTGTGGCTGTTTGGTGGTTTTATTGAACAGATTTCCAGCTATTATGGCGATAAGTGGCTACCAAGCGGCATACTGATTTTGGCTGCTATCGTAAGCCTGGGCTTTAACCTTGTGGCACAACGCTTAAAACCAGAATGGCGGCATGCCTGGTATGCGGCGAGTTGCCTGCTTGGAGTCATGTTGCTGGTGGCATTGCTGCAATTTGCCAATCATGGTGGTTTTTTTGGTATCGAAGGTCGTTATCACCCACTGGAACTTAATGGCTGGATAGCCTGGCCGCTGGCATTTGGTGCTTTTTATTATTTGCTCAAAAAGCTGGAAGTACATCAGTTACTTGGCAGCCTGCATAACTGGTTTCATACACTGACACTGTTGTTGCTGGTGGTATTAATCACGCTGGAAGGGCGTTATCAACTGGCAAGGTATCTCGCAGCAGATTCCGACTGGTCGATGGTCTGGCTGGTGGTTCCTGCCATGGCGACGCTGTGGCTGGTCATCAAGGCAGGTTTTTGGCCATTTGCGCCTTACAGACACAAACAAAAGGAACAGCAATCCGCGATTCAGTATCCGCATTATATTGGGCTGGTACTTGCCGCCGTTATGATGCTCTGGGGTTTCCAGGCATTAATCCTGCGCGGCAATCCTGAACCACTAGCGTGGATTCCACTCTTGAACCCTTTGGATATAACGCTAGGTTTTGTCTTTATCTCACTGATTAAATGGTGGAAATCAATATCCCTTGTGCCAACGGATGACACTCGCCAGAATGCTTTATTTAACAAACGCAGTGCTGCCATCAGTTTTGGTTTGCTGGTATTTTTATGGCTGAATTTTACCGTGTTCCGCATTGCGCATCACTGGTTTGGTGTGTCTTATTCAGGTTACGCGCTTTATAATTCCTCACTGGTGCAAACGGCTGTTTCAATCTTGTGGGCGCTTTCAGGTGTGTTTTTAACAGTTTTTGCCAGCCGTAAAGCGCTTCGCGTTCTGTGGATTGCCGGTGGTGCGTTATTAATACTGGTTGCGCTTAAACTGTTTGTGATTGATTTATCCGAGCTTGGCAGCCTGGCGCGGATTATTTCATTTCTGGTCGTGGGCGCTTTGCTGACCAGTATTGGTTATTTTGCACCTTTGCCAGATAAGCAAAAAGATGCAGAAGTAAACAGACATGAAGCAAAAGGTTAATTAGTATGTATCAATATATCCGTAACTTATCGTTTGTTTTTATGGTTTTTCTGTCAATCCAGGCAGCCAGCGCAGAGCCACTAACCTCCCATGATTTTGCTTTTAACGCGCCTTTGTTGCAAGCTGAATCCAATGGCCAGGCATCCCTGCGCCAGGTCATCTTGCCAGTAAGTGTTTATGAAAAGATGCAACGCCGTGATCTGGGCGACCTGCGGGTGTTTAGTGCCGATGGCCAGGTCGTGCCGTATCAAATCCAGCGGCTAGCACAAAAGGCTAGCGTGCAAAAAATGGCGCTGGCAGTGTATCCATTAAGCGAGGAGCAAAGCAAGAATGCGGCGAATATACAGGTGGTTATCAATCAACAGTCGGATAAGAACCAGCTTAGCATCCAGCAGCAGCTTGGCGATACTGATAAGAGAATAAGTCATGTCGAATACCAGTACATCCTTGAGAACAAAAACAGGCAAGGGCGCTTGTGTAAAATCACCCTGGACTGGAAGGGCACACAGGATAATGTGATCGCGCCCTTGTCACTGCAAAGTAGCAATAACCTGCAAGACTGGCGTTCATTAGGCAATGGTTTGAATGTGTCACGTTTTATAACCCGGCCAGGTTCAGGTACTTACCATTCTGATGATGATGTTGATTTTAATTGTACCAGTGACCAGTATTTGCGGCTAAGCTGGTTAAAACGTGAACAGCAAAACACACTGGTATCGGCACAGGGACATTATCAACAGGGCGCGCAACAAGCGCTGCAATGGAAAAGCCTGGGCAAACCCGTTTATGACAAGGATGGAAACTGGCTGTTTGAGAATGATTCGGTTGCCGCAGCCACCCAAATGTCATTTGTCGCGCCCCAAAATGGACTGATTTACAAAGGCAGGCTATATTCAAGAAATAATAAAAAAGCACCCTGGAAACCTATCCAGAATATTACACAATATCGACTCAACCTGGGTGATGCCAAACCAGTTGATGCCAAAAACGCTACACGACAAAAAGAATTTCAAAGCCGCCCTTTCTCCCTTGTAGCCAATAATGACCGTTACTGGAAACTGCAAATACAAAACGGAACACGCCTGAACCAAAACCAGCTACCTGAAATCCGTGTTGCCTGGCCGCAAAGACGCTTGATCTTCCTGGCACAGGGTAAGCCGCCTTTTAAACTCGCCTTTGGAAACCCGCTAGTTCAACCCATTAGCGACCTGGGCCTGATACAGCTGATTCACGGCTTTACCAGCGCCAATCTAAAACCTGCCCCTGTTTCCCTTGGAAAAATACAAAAGGTAGAAGGCTACCAAGCCGCGAACCTGGAAACGCCAATTCCCTGGAAAACGATTGGCCTATGGGTAGTATTGCTCGCCGGTACAGCGGTTCTGGGCATCATGGCGTTGAGCCTTTATCGGCAGATGGATGATAAGTCAAAATAAGCATGAATCCAGTTTATTCGTTTAGCCAAAGATTCAAAGCCAGGTTTTTCTTCAAACCAGGCAGGTACAAACTGTGATTTTGTAAAAACGGCATTTGAAATATCCGGGTTA
>CAZPEE010000178.1:0-5332 GCA_964585525.1 uncultured Cocleimonas sp. | reverse complement strand
GATTCCAAAATATCGTCCATCGCCAGGTGTGCGCCTTTTTTGGTATAGCCATCCAGAATGTCCGGCTTCCAGCGGGCAGCAAGCTCCTTCAGTGTACTCACATCAAGGTTACGGTAATGGAAAAAATCTTCCAGCACAGGCATTTCACGCGCCATAAAACGCCTATCCTGACAAATACTGTTGCCACACATGGGAGATGCGCCTTTTGGCACAAACTTTTCTAAAAAAGCGATTGTTTCTGCTTCGGCCTGCTGTGCGCTAAATTGGCTTTCCTGTACGCGTTTTATCAAACCAGAACTGCCGTGATGGGACTGGTTCCACTCATCCATTGCATTCAGCACACTATCGCTCTGGTGTATCGCAATCACCGGGCCTTCTGCTAATTTGTTTAAATCCTTATCCGTCACAACGGTGGCAATTTCGATAATCACATCATTAAAGGGGTCAAGCCCGGTCATTTCCAGGTCAACCCAGATTAAATTATTTTTGTTTTGGCTCATAGGTTATAATCTCGTGTTGAATTTACAATAATCAGACCCATTTTAACGCATATGCATATTTTTACCTTTATTTTTATTTTGATGGTTGTCGCTACAACTGGGATGCAACTTTGGCTTTCTTTGCGGCAGGCAAAGCACGTCGCCGATCACCGCAACGCTGTTCCTGATGAATTTGCCGATAAAATCACCCTGGAAGAACACCAAAAAGCCGCCGATTACACCCAGGCCAAAGGCAATTTCGGTCGAATCGAATTACTGATCGGCACGGTCATCCTGTTTCTCTGGACACTGGGCGGCGGCCTTGACTGGCTGGATAACCTCTGGCGTGGCGCAAACTGGGGGCCTTTGGCAACAGGCGTTGCGGTCATTATTAGCTTCTCACTGATATCCAGCCTGGTTGACCTGCCCTCTTCGCTTTACAACACCTTTGTCATTGAAGAAAAATTTGGTTTCAACAAAACCACACTAAAAACCTTTTTCGTCGACATGCTAAAAGGCGCAGCACTTTCAATGGTTATCGGCATCCCCCTGATATTATTAGTCCTGTGGTTAATGGAATCAGCGGGCGACCTGTGGTGGTTATACGCCTGGATAGCCCTGACTGCCTTTTCCATTGTGATGATGTGGGCCTACCCCAAATTTATCGCACCCATTTTCAACAAATTCAAGCCGTTGCAAGAAGGCGAAGTGTTAGACCGCCTCACCAGCCTGCTTAAACGTACCGGCTTTAATTCAGATGGCGTGTTTGTCATGGATGGCTCCAAACGCTCCAGCCACGGCAATGCCTACTTCACAGGCTTTGGCAAAACCAAACGGATTGTATTTTTTGATACATTGTTAAAACATTTAAGCCCAACCCAGGTAGAAGCTGTTCTGGCGCATGAATTAGGCCATTTTAAACGCAAACACGTTTTAAAAGGCATGATTGTTTCCATCAGCATGACCTTTATCGGTTTTGCGCTTCTCGCTTGGCTGATGAAACAAGACTGGTTTTATAGCGCACTGGGCGTTTCACACCCTTCAACCTACATGGCGCTGATTTTATTTATGCTGGTTGCACCGGCCTTTACTTTCTTTGTCGGCCCCATAATGGCTCGCTGGTCACGCAAGCATGAATTTGAGGCAGACGAATTTGCTGCACATCAGTCGGATGCCGGGGAACTAATTACGGCACTGGTCAGTCTATACAAAAAGAACGCAGGAACATTAACGCCAGACCCATTATATTCGGCGTTTTATGATTCCCATCCACCCGCTTCAATACGTATTGCACATTTGAAGCAAGTAGGACAAAATTAGTTAACGGAGACTCAATCTATGAACTTTTATAAAAAAATCGCATTAACATTATTAACGATAGCGGGCTTGCTAGCATCAGGCGTAACTTTTGCCGGAGGCAACGCTGCCAATGGCAAAAAACTATTTACAGCCTCAAAATGTAACCAGTGCCACGGCACCGAAGTCTTTACCCGTAAAGACCGGAAAGTTAAAAACCTTGCAGCGCTTGAAGCCCAGGTAAGGCGTTGTGACTCAAACCTTAACACCAACTGGTTTGATGATGAAATCATTGATGTAACAGCGCATCTAAACAAGCAATATTACAAATTCAAGTAAAACGATGGTTACACCTTGAGCAACAAACTCAGCACCGGACGGGTTATCACCCGTTTCGGTGCAGAGCTTCTGGTTGAAAACCCCGGTCTTGATAAAGACACTAACCTCCCACCCATCCGCTGTACCGCGAAACGCAAATTTGACACCATCGTCTGCGGTGACTTCATTACCTGGCACCCTAACGAACACGGTAATGCTTCCGTTGATGATTTACTCCCGCGTAAAAATGCCTTAACCCGCCCCGGTTATCGTGGCCGTCCGCGCACCATTGCCGCCAATATTGACCAACTGGTGATTGTTAATTCATGGCTACCCGAAACCTCATGGGATCTGGTCGATCGCTATCTGATCGCCGCTCAACAACTGAATGCCGAAGCCATCATTGTGATGAATAAAAGCGACCTGGCAAAAGAACATGCAACTGATGAAGATTGGCGCAATATGGAAATCTACCAACAGATTGGTTTTCCGGTGCTACAAATGAATGCTACCACAGGTGAAGGCACTGCCGCGCTACTCGACCTAATGGACAACAAGACCAGTATTTTCAGTGGTCGTTCCGGTGTTGGTAAATCCTCCATCGCCAATCAAATCTTGCCCGATACCGATATTAGTGTCGGCATTATTTCAGATTCCGGCGAAGGTAAACACACCACCACAACAGCCACACTGTATCATCTTGACAATGGCGGTTATTTGATTGATTCCCCCGGTGTCCGCGACTATGCATTAGGCGACATCAGCACCAGGCAATTGAGCGAAGGTTATATCGAATTTCAGGATTACGCCGTGAATTGCCGCTTTAATAATTGCACCCACGACCACGAACCCGGCTGCGCCGTGAGGGATGCCGTTGAAAAAGGTAAAATATCCAGACAACGCTATGGGCGTTACCTGGTTGCACTTGGAAACCTTTAAAGCATAAATTTACCGGGCAAAATCAACAAAAAAAACCTCAAACTATGCTATAAATAGCTGCATCACTGTGGGCAGTGTATTTGCCCATAAAAAACCCAGTACAACCACATTGGAGAAAAACATGTCGCAGGTTACCTACCCCGTACCCGCTGATTTTGCAGCGCAGGCTAATATCAACAAAGAACAATACCAGGAAATGTACCAACGCTCGGTTGATGACCCGGATGGATTCTGGGCGGAACAGGCAGAAAAATACGTTTCATGGTTCAAGCCCTGGGATAAAGTTTCTGACTGGAGTTTTGAGCAGGCTGATTTACATATTGAATGGTTCAAAAACGCCAAACTAAACGTTGCCTACAACTGCCTTGACCAGCATCTGGAAACACGTGGCGACCAGACTGCAATCATCTGGGAAGGTGATAACCCCGAAGAAGACAAACACATCAGCTATAAAGCACTGCATGAAGAAGTCTGCCGCTTTTCCAATGTTCTAAAATCTCGCGGCGTTAAGAAGGGGGATCGTGTCTCACTCTACATGCCGATGATACCTGAAGCCGCCGTTGCCATGCTCGCCTGTACCCGGATCGGCGCGGTGCACTCAGTCGTGTTTGGTGGTTTCTCGCCAGAAGCACTGCGTAGCCGCATTCTGGATTCTGACTGCCAGGTCGTCATCACTGCGGATCAATCCATGCGTGGCGGCAAAAAAGTACCACTCAAGACCAATGCGGATGAAGCACTGGAAGGCTGCCCGCATGTGCATACCTGCGTGGTGGTCAAACGCGGAGGTGACCCGGTTGACTGGAATGATGAGCGCGATGTCTGGTATGCAGAAGCCGTTGCCGCCGCCAGCACCGACTGCCCTGCCGAGGAAATGGATGCAGAAGACCCATTATTCATACTTTACACATCCGGTTCAACAGGAACACCCAAAGGCGTTTTGCACACCACTGGTGGCTACCTGTTACAAGCCGCCATGACACACAAACTGGTATTCGATTATAAAGACGGCGAAGTCTACTGGTGTACCGCCGACGTTGGCTGGATTACCGGCCACACCTACATCCTTTATGGCCCATTGACTAACGGCGCGACCACACTGATGTTTGAAGGTATTCCTACCTACCCGGACGCATCACGCTTCTGGCAAGTGATTGATAAACACAATGTCGCCAGTTTTTATACCGCACCCACAGCGATTCGCGCACTCATGTCCGCAGGCAATGCACCTGTGGAGAAAACCTCGCGCAAATCACTGCGCTTGCTGGGAACCGTGGGTGAACCGATCAATCCAGAGGCCTGGGAGTGGTACTACAATATCGTTGGTGATAGCCGCTGCCCGATTGTGGATACCTGGTGGCAGACTGAAACCGGCGCACATATGCTGACCCCGTTACCTGGCGTACACGACCTCAAACCCGGTTCTGCTATGGCGCCCTTCTTTGGTTGCCAGCCGGTACTGCTGGATGATGAAGGCAATGAAATTGAAGGCAACCCCGCTGCTGGAAACCTTGCCATGAAAGCACCCTGGCCTTCCATGATGCGCACGGTTTACGGTGACCACAAACGCTTTTACGAAACCTACTTTTCGATGTTCAAAGGGTATTATTTCTCCGGCGATGGTGCACGACGCGACGAAGATGGTGACTACTGGATCACCGGGCGTGTCGATGATGTACTCAATGTTTCCGGCCATCGGCTAGGCACAGCCGAAATTGAATCAGCTTTAGTGCTACACCCTGCTGTTGCTGAAGCAGCCGTAGTTGGCTTTCCACATGATATAACGGGCCAGGGTATTTACGCCTATGTCACACTGATGGCTGGTGAAACAGGTACAGACGAGCTTAAAGCCGAACTGGTCGCACAGGTAAGAAAAGAAATTGGCCCCATCGCCAAAGTCAATTTTATACAGTGGGCGCCGGGGCTACCCAAGACCCGTTCAGGCAAAATCATGCGCCGTATTTTAAGAAAACTTGCCACCAATGAAGTCGATGACCTGGGTGACACATCAACACTGGCAGACCCATCTGTGGTGGAAGATTTAATTAGCAATCGTTTGAATAAGTAGAAAACTCAGTACATGCCAAACACAGCAGCCATAGAAAACAACTGTGTCTGTGTGGAGTGCATCATGTCAGGTTAATTCCTATAGAATGACACTTAAAAGCCACAGTTCACACTGTGGCTTTTAAGGATACCCTGATTAAGTCGATTATAATTTAGCGTAGAAAAAAAGGTTGTCGATCTAACAATCCATATCAAAATCTGTTGCCAACAAATGCGCCAGTAATTTTTCTGCTGGC
>CAZPEE010000177.1:0-5375 GCA_964585525.1 uncultured Cocleimonas sp. | reverse complement strand
CATTGAATTATCTTCCAGATAATGACCGCCTTCATGAAATATTTGGGCTAGTATCCGATTTAAAAGCTGATATACTGTCCTGCCCTTTTTTTATCTGTTCAATGCACTATGATCATGGTTCAGATAAACTCACGTCTACCTGACGTTTCAGATTTACGCAGAGGAATTTCATGCAGCACGAAGCTTTATACAAAAACAGCCAGTACATTACGCCCGGTTCAAATATGAATAGATTGCCTGGAAAGCAGGGATTATATGATCCCGCCAATGAGCATGATGCTTGTGGTGTCGGCTTTGTTGCGCATATCAAGGGCGAGAAAAGCCACCAGATTGTGCAGCAGGGTTTAACCATCCTGAAACGTGTGGCGCATCGTGGTGCCGTTGGGGCTGACCCCGAAGCGGGTGATGGCGCTGGCTTGCTGATGCAGATTCCTGATGACTTTTTCCAGCAGCTTGATTTAGGCTTTGATTTACCCAAAGCAGGCGAATATGGCGTGGGTATGGTGTTTTTCCCTAAAGATGGAAGCCAGCGGAAAGCCATGCAAGCGCTTGCTGAAACAGTCATTGCAGAAGAAGGGCTGCAATTGTTAGGCTGGCGTAAAGTGCCTGTTGATAACCGTGGTTTAGGTGTGTCGGTCAAACCCACGGAACCCTCAATTTACCAGTTGTTTATTGCACCTGCCAGTGGCATGGATCAAGACAGTTTTGAGCGTAAACTGTTTGTCATACATAAATTGTTAGCCGCACGGGTATGTAACACGAATATGGGCGGCGCAAATGACTTTTATGTCTGTTCCATGTCATCACGTACCATTGTTTACAAGGGCATGCTGTTGGCTGAACAGGTGGGCGAGTATTACCAGGATTTGATGGATAAGCGTGTCGTTTCGGCGATTGCACTGGTGCATCAACGATTTTCCACCAATACTTTCCCGACCTGGGATTTGGCGCATCCGTTCCGCATGATCGCACACAATGGTGAAATCAATACCAACCGGGGCAACGTTAACTGGATGACGGCGCGTGAAAGCACCATGCAATCCGATGTGCTGGGCGATGACCTGGGTAAAATCTGGCCAGTCATTCCGGAAGGTCAGTCTGACACGGCCTGCCTGGATAATGCGCTGGAGCTTATGATCGCGTCTGGCTATTCACTGGCAGAAGCGATGACCATGCTGATCCCTGAAGCCTGGCATGGTGACGAGCTGATGGACAAGGGTCGCCAGGCTTACTATGAATATAAAGCAGCAGTGATGGAACCCTGGGATGGCCCTGCCGCCGTTGCCTTTACCGATGGCCGCCAAATCGGTGCGATGCTGGATCGCAACGGTTTGCGCCCGGCGCGTTATCTGGTGACCGATGATGACCTCGTCGTGATGGCATCGGAGATGGGTGTGCTGGATATACCTGAAAATAAAATCATCAAAAAATGGCGTTTGCAACCGGGTAAAATGTTCCTGATTGATATGCAGCAGGGCCGGATCATTTCTGATGAGGAAATCAAATCGTCTCTGGCGACGGCACATCCGTACCGTGAATGGCTCAATGATTGCCAGATCAAAATCTGTGAAATTTTTGGCGATGCCGAGGTGCCTGAGCCGCTGGCTAAAGATGAGTTGTTAAAAAGCCAGCAAGCCTTTGGTTATACCTCGGAGTTTATCAAATTTATTCTTGCGCCCATGGTTGTGGACGGTATGGAAGGCACAGGCTCCATGGGAGTCGATAATCCTGTTGCGGTACTGTCGCACCGGGCGCGCCACCTTTCCAGCTATTTTAAACAGAATTTTGCACAGGTAACCAACCCACCCATTGACCCGATCCGGGAAGAGCTGGTGATGTCACTGGTGACCTTTATTGGCCCGCGCCCCAACCTGCTGGAAAAAGGGGATAGCCACAAGAGTGGGCAACGCCTGGAAATTCAGCAACCGATTCTGAGCAACGAACAACTTTGCCATATCCGAACCATTGATAGCCATGCCGGTGATGCCTTCAAAACCAAAACACTGGATATTACCTACGATGCCAGCCTCGGTGAAGACGGTATGAAAGCAGCAATTGAAGCGCTGCGTGCCGAGGCAAAAGCCGCCGTTGAAGGCCACTACAATATTCTGATTTTATCGGATCGCAAGGTGTCGGCAACACGTCTGGCAATACCTGCCTTGCTGGCAACCTCTGCGGTACATCATCATTTGATTCGCCACGGTTTGCGCATGGCAACCGGGCTGGTGGTTGAAACAGGGTCGGCACTTGAAATCCATCATTTCGCAACCCTGGCAGGCTATGGCGCAGAGGCGATAAACCCCTG
Organism: uncultured Cocleimonas sp.; assembly: GCA_964585525.1. Lineage (GTDB taxonomy): Bacteria > Pseudomonadota > Gammaproteobacteria > Thiotrichales > Thiotrichaceae > Cocleimonas. Next base: position 3,070 of record CAZPEE010000177.1, on the reverse strand, counting down.
GCTGGCACTGGAAACCATTGACGATAATATCGAAAAGTTCAATATTGAGAATAATGCTGATCTTACCGTAGAGATCGCGCATAAACACTATATTAAGGCAATCGGCAAGGGCCTGAAAAAAGTCATGTCGAAAATGGGCATTTGTACCTATCAATCGTATTGTGGCGCACAGATTTTCGATGCGGTTGGTCTCTCCTCGGAATTTATCGCAGAATATTTCACCGGAACCGCCACCACCATTGAAGGGGTTGGGCTGGAAGAAATTTCCCGCGAGGCGCGTCGCTGGCATACACGCGGTTATGGCGACAAGAAAATCTATGAAAAACACCTCGACGTGGGTGGTGAATACGCCTACCGGGTGCGTGGTGAAAAACATGTCTGGACTCCGCTTACTATTTCACGGCTACAACATGCGGTGCGCAGTAAAGATGCCAAGACGTTCCGTGACTATTCACAAGCCATTGATGAGCAAAGTGAAAGCCTGCTGACTTTGCGTGGCTTAATGGATTTCAAACTGGCAAGCAAACCTTTGTCACTGGATGAGGTTGAACCTGCCAGTGAGATTGTCAAGCGTTTTGCCACTGGTGCAATGTCATTTGGCAGTATTTCTTACGAAGCACATTCAACCCTTGCCATTGCCATGAATGAAATTGGCGGAAAATCCAATACGGGTGAAGGTGGTGAGGAAGCGTCGCGTTTTAATCCGCTGGAGGATGGCTCCCCGAACCCTGAACGCTCTGCCATCAAACAGGTGGCATCGGGTCGTTTTGGTGTTACCACGGAATACCTGGTGAATGCCGATGATATCCAGATCAAGATGGCACAGGGTGCCAAGCCGGGTGAGGGCGGCCAGCTCCCTGGGCACAAGGTGAATGAACAGATTGGTCGGGTACGTCATTCAACGCCCGGTGTTGGCCTGATTTCACCACCACCACACCATGATATTTACTCGATTGAAGACCTGGCGCAGTTGATTCATGACCTTAAAAACGTCAACCCGAAAGCGAGAATTTCGGTCAAACTGGTATCCGAAGTCGGTGTTGGTACGGTTGCGGCCGGTGTCACCAAGGCACATGCAGATCACCTGACCATTTCAGGCTACGATGGTGGCACGGGAGCGTCACCGCTAACCTCCCTGAAACATGCTGGTTCGCCGTGGGAGATTGGTCTTGCCGAAACCCATCAGACACTGGTGTTAAATAAACTGCGTAGCAGGGTATGCGTACAGGCCGATGGTGGCTTGCGCACCGGTCGTGATGTGGTGATTGCAGCATTGCTGGGCGCAGATGAATTTGGCTTTGCGACCGCTCCGTTGATTGCCGAAGGCTGTTTGATGATGCGTAAATGTCACTTGAACACCTGTCCTGTCGGTGTCGCCACACAAGACCCTGAATTGCGCAAGAAATTTGTTGGCAAACCGGAGCATGTGATTAACTACTTTTTCTTTGTGGCAGAAGAAATGCGCCAGATCATGGCGCAGTTAGGGTTTAGAACAGTTGCCGAAATGGTCGGTCAGTCAGACCGTATCAATATGCGTAAAGCGATTAGCCACTGGAAGGCAAAAGGCCTGGATTACAGTAAGATACTGACTAAACCTGAAGCTGAGTCTCATGATGAAGAACACCGCACCATGGATCAGGACCATGGTATCGACCAGGCGCTGGATAATGAGCTGATCAAGCAGGCAAAGCCAGCACTTGAAAACGGTGAAAAGGTGTCTATCGACATCGCGGTCAAAAACCATAACCGCACCTTTGGTACGATGCTGTCCGGTCGTGTCGCTGAAAATTATGGACACACGGGCTTGCCTGACGATACCATTTATATCAAGGCAAGCGGTACGGCTGGCCAGTCATTTGGTGCCTGGGTCGCCAAAGGTGTGACGATTGAGCTATCCGGTGAAGGTAATGATTATGTAGGTAAAGGCCTGTCCGGTGGCAAGCTGATTATTTATCCACCCTCTGATTGCAAAATCGAACATGCCAATCAAAACATTATTGCCGGAAATACCTGTCTTTACGGTGCGATTACGGGTGAGGCTTATTTAAGCGGCGTGGCAGGAGAACGTTTCTGCGTAAGAAATTCCGGTGCCACGGCAGTTGTTGAAGGCGTGGGTGACCATGGTTGTGAATACATGACCGGTGGACTGGTTCTGTGCCTGGGTAAAACCGGGCGAAACTTTGCAGCCGGTATGTCCGGTGGCATTGCCTACGTGCTGGATGAAGATGACGAATTTGGCAAACTCTGTAATATGGAAATGGTGGCGCTGGAACATGTCAGGGCCGATCTGCCCAATGCGGATCTGAATGATTTGCTGCAAGCGGATGAAGCGCGTTTAAAAACACTGATTGAAGACCATGCCAGATATACTGGCTCGGCACGTGCCAACCAGATACTGGATGACTGGGATCATTATCTGACAAAATTTGTGAAAATTGTGCCGGTTGATTACCGTCGCGCTTTAGAACAACAAAACGCTAAAAAAGCGGCTGCGTGAGGATAAAATAAGAATGGGAAAAATTACAGGTTTTAAGGAAATTGAACGTAAAGACCGCCACTATGCGCCGGTTGATGAACGTATTGTCCATTTTCACGAGTTTGTGGTTCCGCTGGACCAGGACGAACTGATGCGCCAGGGTGCGCGCTGTATGGATTGCGGTATCCCATTTTGCCATGATGGGCCAAACGGCGGTTGCCCGGTGAATAATATCATCCCCGACTGGAATGACCTGGTGTACCACGGTGAATGGGAAGATGCGCTAACCAGCCTGCATTCTACCAATAACCTGCCTGAGATTACCGGCAGGATTTGCCCCGCACCATGCCAGGAGTCGTGTACCTTAAACATCGACAACAACCCGGTTACGATTAAAACCATCGAATGTGAAATTGTGGACAAGGGTTTTGCCAAAGGCTGGGTTAAACCGGAAATAGCGCCACACAAAACGGGCAAAAAAGTTGCGGTGGTTGGCTCCGGGCCGGCGGGTATGGCATGTTCGCAACAATTGGCGCGGGCAGGGCATGATGTTGTCCTGTTTGAAAAAGAAGCACGCATTGGTGGACTGATGCG
>CAZPEE010000176.1:0-5382 GCA_964585525.1 uncultured Cocleimonas sp. | reverse complement strand
TAACGCGCTTGACAATATAAGCAAGCAAAGAAATTTCACGACTATGCTACAATTCCGGCATGGCACGGACACTCACATTGACACTCGGAAAATCCAGCTTTGACTGCACCATCCACAAGGTGGATCGCTCCAAACTTTATGGCACGCGCTCGGTTGAAACGCTGGATATGGATGGCAATAAATGCGAACTTGCCACCCTGCTGGACGATGGTAAAACACTGGTTCCCTATGGCGGGACTGCCTCGGGTTACATCAACCCGGATGGCGAATGGGTTTGCCGCAAGGACATAACCCCGGTTGATTTTGATGGCAATAAACTGGAAAAAGTACCGTCCAGTTTTGATGCTGGCATACCACTGAATGAAGAAGTTAGTAGCGAGGATTTTTTAGACCACAGCATTCGCCTGACCTACGCACTAAAAAGCAGTAAAGGCATGGACAAGGCATTTTTAAAAAAAATACAAAACGGTGTCATTTTCAAGAGTTACTTTAGCTACCGTGGTGGCGTAGACCCAGACCCTGCTTTTGTGCTACAGGGTGAAGACGACACCATCTGGCTTATGATTGGTGCTGAAAACCGGGTTTCCTATGCCAAACTCGAACAAGCTGCCGTGATTGCAGCAACGGCAGAAAACGATGAAGGCGCTGAAACCAGCGGCGATGAACTCGACTTTGGAATGTTGTAAATGGCAAACATAAACCTCACTGACCCACGCAAGCGTGATGCGGTTGTCAAGGCAGAAAGTATTTCACCACGAAACCGTGTGCGCTATGTTGGGCCAAAAGGTGGCGCATCCTACACCCGAAAAATACTCAAAGCCACGGTAGAACATGATTACGATACACTGCTGGAACACGCCAACGGCGATACCGAAAAACTGGCAAACTTACTTATCGACGGCGACCCGGAAGTGGACAAGGAAATCTTTGGGCGCTTCCTCTGGAATGTCTCACGGGTCTATATCAACGCAGATGAAGAAGTCACCTACCGCATCCAGCAGAATGACGTTATCTATACGCCCGATGGAAAATTTAAGGAACGCCGCCCCCGGATACGTGCCGAAGCCAATGTCGATAGCGACATTCCATTAAGCTGGACAGGCAAAAAAATCACCAAAGCCGATGCCATCCGCCGCTATGTATTTTCATCCAAACTGCAAATCGTCCACATCAACGGCCTCACCTATGACTTCCTCTACGGCATGGCAAAAGAACTGCACGAGATGGATAGCCTGATGCTACTCGGCGGCGGAAAATCCGGCAAGGAACCACTGGTATTTCGTCGCGGAAGCACCGCATACCGTGGTTTTCTCGAAGGACGAATCAAGGACGATAGTTATATTTTGCTGCTGCATTTATCCAATGCAGAGCTTAAAAATACACCAGACATTAAACCAGGCAATAAGTGATTATGATATGAGTTTTCCAACACTTGCTATTGAAAAATCCTATCCCTTTAACTGGAATACACTAACCGCAGATGAGCAGGATATGTTCCTTCAACTACCTGAGGATTTTCAGCAATTTTTAAAAAGCAGTAACGGCGGCATGCTGGCAGATAAACGTAACTTATTTGAATATGAGATTACCGCCAGCTTCGATGACGGACGCGAATATCATACCAGCTCCAGTGAACTGGAAGAATTTTGGGGCTATCTAAGTTACGAACATGAGAAACCCGGCGAAGATTTTGTTTATCCACGCGCCATTTTGCATGAACACTTTGACCGGCATCTGGCAGAAGAATTTTTACCTTCCAATGTCATCGTAATAGGCAGATGCATCCAAAACTCGTTAATTGCCATTTCAATCAACAAACATGACTATGGTGCTATTTATTACTGGGAATGGTACTGGCAATACCCCTGGTATCAGGATTTTTTTCATACACGGATCGAAACCGCAAAAAGCCAGTTTTCTGATGTAAAGAACATTCTGGACAACCCTGAACACCCCGACTATCAAAATGCTTTTGATGCCCTCAATTATGCAACCCTAATCAAGCTAGCACCTTCATTTAGCAATTTTCTTACGCTCTTGCATGAAGATAAGGAAGGGGCTTAACCCGGCATGACACTACTCAACAGCAACAAACTGACCCAGTTGCTTGGCGATTATTATGTCGGCAAAGCCAGCGAATGCATTACTGACCCGGATATTCTTCGCCAGGTTCGTATGCGGCGGCGGCAACTGGGACGCATGATGATGGCACTGGATCGGGACAAGGCAAAGTACCGTATTCCAGCAGGTGATTATTTTATCTCACGCAAGATAGATGGAGAGTTTACCTGCCTGGTTTATCAGGACGGGGAAGCCTTTACGGTCAACCCTGGCGGCACGGTACGCGCAGGTGCCGCATTTCATAAACGTGCCGCAAAACATCTGAAAAAGGCGGGTATCAAATCAGCCTTGATCGGAGGCGAACTTTACGTCAACCGGCCTGACGGCAAACGTGCCTGGGTACATGATGTGGTGCGTGTGGCGCGCAAACCGGAAGACCAGGCTGCAGTGGATAGCCTCGGCTTTGGCATCTTTAACATCTATGACCTGGATGGTGTTGACCTTTCCATGCACTACGCCGATGCCATCAAGAAAGTGCAGGAGATTTTTGGCAAGGACGGGCTGGTTCACTCTGTAGAAACCGTGACTGGTGATGAAAAAACCATTTTCAAGCAATATGCCAAGTGGGTTGATGAAGAAGGTGCCGAGGGTGTGGTCGTTCGCAGCGATAGTGCGGGTGTCTTCAAAATCAAACCACGCCACACACTCGACCTTGCCGTGGTCGGTTTCAGCGAAGGCATTGATGACCGTTCCGGCATGTTGCACAGCATGTTACTGGCAGTCATTCGCAAGGATGGCAGCTTTCAGATTGTCTCACGGGTTGGTGGCGGTTTTAGTGATGAACAGCGCGTGGAACTGCTAAAGCTGCTCAACCCACAGGTGGTCGAAAGCGAGTATGCCGAAGTCAACTCTGACCGCGTTGCCTATCAAATGATCAAGCCCGGCCTGGTGGTTGAAATATCCTGCCTGGACATTATCTCGCGCACCTCACATGGCAGCACCATCGACCGCATGATTATCGAATGGGACGACGCTAAAAAACATTGGGAAGGCATCCGCCGCTTACCGCTGTGCAGCATCATTTCACCGCAGTTTTTGCGTATCCGTGACGATAAAACCGCGAACCCGGATGATGTCAAAATGAGCCAGCTTTCCGACATTACCGAAATCCCCGAACTGGAAAGGGTCGCAGATGATTTAATCTTGCCCGCCAGCACGGTAATGGAACGAATCGTCGCCACCAAAACCTTAAAAGAAGCGACCATGGTACGCAAACTACTGCTGTGGAAAACCAACAAGGAAGAAGCCGCCCGGGACTACCCGGCCTATGTGCTACACCTGACCAATTACAGCCCCAACCGAAAAGAACCCCTGCAACACGAGATTCGCGTCAGTAGCTCGGAAAAACAAATCAGGATGCTGCTGGAAAACTGGAAGGAAAAATATATTGTCGGTGGCTGGACAGTACTGGAGTGATGAAACAATTACCCAAACCGGTAATGCTTTTTAACCGCTTCATGTATCTGCCAGTCGCATTCCATGCCTTTGGGAAACGTCACAAGATCACCCTCGCCCATTTCAACCGGCTCACCACCTTTTGGCGTAACAGTCACTTTTCCCGCAAGAAAATAACAGGTTTCATCATCACCATATTCCCAGGGAAACTCAGCCTCTGGATGAGACCAGATTGACCACTCAAAAACGCCTATTTCTTCCAGCTCTGCATTCGAGGGGTTGTGAATAACCTTTATGGTGCTACTCATGGCACTTGACTCAACGTAGTTTTAAAATCAGCAATTATAGCGACAAACATTCATGCCCCGGTAGTCTTTATATGCCTGACCGGTTTTCAGCCATGTTTGTACGATCTCATCAATCTTTGCTCCCGCGTGGGTTTTATCCAGTTCCTTGTATACACCATAGGGGTGTCTTGGATCTTTGGATGTTACAGCTATCACTTCGCCTTGATCTACAAACAGGGAATGTTCAGCACGTTGCCCATGGAGAGCCGCGAATGATGACGCACCATATTGCTCGAACAGTGATTCTGCTTGCGTATTAAAACCCGCTTCTGTCAACGGATGAATACGGTAATAACGCTGCAATATATCCTCAGCGTTTTTTATCACCCTGTCTTTTAATATGGTAGCAGATTCAGCATCGAAAGCATCATGAGTAAAAATCGTATAGGGTGTCTCTGTCTGGCTAACACGTACCGTTGTATCTGCAACCATCTCCAGCACGTCGCCTTGATATAGCTTTTCCCAGTCATCTGGCGTTAAAGCCTCAAGCTGATCCTTAAATTGGATAATATTCATTTTATTGCTACCAAATTACCACGTTAATAGAGCATAGAATAAAGTTTAGCCCGGTACTCTTTTATCATGGGATCATTCTTATCAAATAAATCAAACGATTCCAGCAACCCTTTGCGTGCGGCATCGTCGCCAAAACTGCGGTCTTTTTTCATCACATCCAGATACAGGCCCAGCCCTTCCTGCACCTCGCCGGTAACAACCTTTGCTTTTGCCAAATCCAGCATGATTTGTAAATCATCCGGGTTTTTATCGTGTGCTTTTTGCAGCGCTTCAATATCCCCGACCTGTGTCTGCATTCTGCTGCGTTGCAATTGTTTTTCCAGTGTCTCTAGCCGATCTTGATCAACGGCTCCAGCAGGTATCAGGGATAACTGGGTTTCAGCATCATCCGTTTTACCGGAAAGTAGCAATACCTCAACCAGTTCAAGCGCCGCATCATGAAAATCCGGTTCGCTATCCAGCACTCCACGAAGCAGTTTTTCTGCGGCTTCAAGCTGGTTTTGTTGTTTTAATACCCTCGCCTGCTGTAGCTTGGCTTCACCCTGGCGAACACGATGTTTATCTATCAGTTTTTGAATAGCGGATTCTGGTTGCACACCCATAAATTCATCAACAACCTCGCCTGCCTTGAAAAACTTGACCGTCGGCAAACTGCGCACACCATATTGTGCTGATAATTCCTGATTTTCATCACTATTGACTTTGACCAGAATAAACGCACCCTGCGATTCCTCAGCCATTTTAGCCAAGACCGGCATCAGCATCTGACAGGGCTGACACCAGGCTGCCCAAAAATCAACCAGAACCAGTGTGTCTTGTGATCTATGAATGACCAGTTCATCAAAATTATCCCTGGTCGCTTCAAATATGAATAATGAATCTGCCATTGCATTGCACCTTGCTACTTTGAATGATTTGATCCCCATAAACGTGAGGTTTGACCGGTAGAATTCAAGTGATGACCAATGAGCACATACAAAAAAACCTTGCCAGTTGGCAAGGT
>CAZPEE010000175.1:2788-5430 GCA_964585525.1 uncultured Cocleimonas sp. | reverse complement strand
AACTATCGCAAGGCAATTCTTAATTCAGCTAAGGCAACTTCATCGGTGATGGCGGTTTACTGGAAAATTGAAGCAGCCGATAGTCTGGGTGCTGATACCCAGGCACACTATAAAGCTATCAAGCATTTGTTAAAAATGAATGGCGATGAATTGAAACTATTGGCAACACCAAAAAACATATCCGCATTAGCAGATAAATCGGATGAAAAACTGGCACGTAAAATACAGATGGAGAAAATTTTGATTGCGATTGAATTGAGCCTGGGTTGATTCCAGAGAACAGCCAAACCAAATGGGTTTGGCTGTTCTTTTTGTTTTATTACTTAAAACTCCAGCGCACCGAGCTTGTGATGGATTCGGAGCTATCATCCGCGCCGGTATCAAATTCAGCGCCAAAAGATACATTCGGTTTGTAGTAATAACGACCGCCAAAGGTGAAATGTGTGTCAGTGACGTTGTCGCTATTCCTGTGTTCGGCACGCGCATTAACTTCAACTTTCTCGTGTAGTCTATGGCGTGCACCAACTGCCATGAAATAACCAGAGTTATCGGAATTGATTGTGGTGTTGCCGAGTTTTGTATCGGCACTACTATTGAATAAACCAATCTCGCCTAGAAAATCAGTATTGTAGTTAAAGGATGAGTGATAACCCAGTCCGAGTGAATAACTATCAAGATCAACCTTGTCGGAACTTGTGCTAACGAAATAACTGCCGAGTAGGTTTACATTATCCATAACGTCGTAAGAACCGGCAACTGATATTCCCTGGTCAACAACGAAGTCATTGAAAAAGGTGTAGTTCAATTGCGCATAGTTGTAATTAAAACCTTCTGCCTGGGTCTGGGTACAGAGTAAGGTACTTGTTAATGCCAGGGTGCTGATACTTATCTTGGTCAGTCGTTTCATGGGATATCTTCCGTTGATAGTAATTAAAATGGGTTGTAATAAATAAGCTGAATGGGATTATATGCATTTTACCGCGGGATACAATTATCTGTAAAAATTATGATTCCCGAATCATCGCCAGCATTTGTTCTGCGCTCATGCTGCCGCTCATGTCACTGCCTTCCAGCAAGCTATCTGCCAGGTCACGTTTGTGCTGGTGTAATTTGACGATTTTCTGCTCAATGGTGTTTTCTGCAACCAGCCTGTAGATGGTAACAGGGCGGGTCTGGCCAATACGGTGGGCGCGGTCGGATGCCTGGTCTTCCACTGCAGGGTTCCACCAGGGATCCATATGGATGACATAATCCGCGGCAGTTAAGTTCAAGCCGGAACCACCTGCCTTGAGGCTGATCAGGAATAGGTCACCCTTGCCATCCTGAAACTGATCGACGCGGGTTTTGCGCTGTCCAACCGGGGTGCTGCCATCCAGGTATTGATAGCTGATACCTTTTTCATCCAGGTATTGGCGGATAATTGCCAGGTGTTTGACGAACTGGCTAAATACCAGCGCCTTGTGGTTATTTTCCAGTAGTTCTTCCACCAGTTCGCCAAAACGCTCCAGTTTGCTACTGCTTAAGGTACTATCATCCATAACCAGTTTTGGGTGGCAACTGGCAAGGCGTAGTTTGGTGATGGCTGCGAGCACTTTAAGGTGGTTACCCTGTGGTGCATTGCCGCTGCCAGCAGCCCCCGCTTTCTGGCTTTGTGCGATACTATCTATTGCTTTGCTGCGCACCGCTTCGTAGAGCGAACGTTCACCTTCTGAGAGAGGAATTTCCAGTGTGATTTCGGTTTTGGGCGGTAGCTCGTCCAGGACCTGTGTTTTAGTACGACGCAAAATAAAGGGTTGGATCAATTTTTTCAAGTGTGCTTTTGCATCCGGGTCGTTGTCTTTTTCAATGGGGCTAATGAAGTTTTGCATAAACTGCTGCTGTGTGCCCAATAAACCAGGGTTAAGAAAACGGAACAGGCTCCAAAGTTCGCCCAGGTGGTTCTCAATCGGTGTGCCGGTGGTGACGATTTTAAAATCACCCTGTAACTGGTGTGCGGTGCGTGTACGTTTGGCGTTGACGTTTTTAATTGCCTGCGCTTCATCCAGCACGATGGTTGACCAGTGTTTCTCGATAAACATGTCGCTATCCTGTTGCAGTAGGCCATAGCTGGTGATGATGACATCAAATTTGCCTGCATCCTTCAGCAGTTTTTCACGATCATGTTCGCGGTAGAAAAGTGGTTTCAAGGTGGGTGCAAATTTGCGAATCTCTGACTCCCAGTTGTTGCTTACCGAGGTGGGTGCAACGACCAGTGTTGCGCCAAGCGAGGCACGTTCCAATAAAATTGCCAGTGTCTGGATGGTTTTACCCAGGCCCATATCATCGGCAAGACACGCACCAACACCCCATTTGGCGAGCCGGCTAAGCCATTGGAAACCTTGCAGCTGGTATTCGCGCAGATCGGTTTGCAAGGTGCTGGGTAATTCAGGCTGGAAATCTTCCAGTTCCTGAATATCGTGGATGTGTTTTTTCCAGGCTTCATCCACCGTGAGTTCGCCTACCATGTCGGTAAAATCTTCCAGTGCCAGTGATGCCAGGGCGCTAATTTTTGCACCATCGCCTGATAATTCGGCATAGCGGCGGATTGAATCCAGCTTTTTGCGGAATTGTGAGGTGAGCGAGAGGAATTGTCCTTCGCCAAT
>CAZPEE010000175.1:0-2688 GCA_964585525.1 uncultured Cocleimonas sp. | reverse complement strand
TACCGAAAGCTTGGCACGGCCATGTCCTGGCGGGAAGTAAGCACCAAATTCACCAAACGGCTTGACCCGTAAAGTGGCGCGCAAGCCTTCACCATAAGGAAGCAAGTTGGCATGGATGCGCGGGTCGGCCTCAACGACTTCTGCATCTACCACACCTTCCAGGTCGGATTGTATGCTGATCATCGGGGCGAGGGTGCTTAGGGTTTCTCGCAGGTCTTTTTCGGCTTCACGCGGAATGGTTAGTCCGTTGGAAATGATTTCGCTAAGGCGCATCACTTGTTCATTTTTGGGGTATAAACATAAGCGTGAAGGTGTTTCTTTGATAATCAAAAACTGGCTATCCTGATGCGAATCATCAAAGTCGGGGTAGAAGCTGATGCGCAGGTTTTCGCCTTCTTCGCTGACCAGTAATTCAAATTCGCTTTGTACTAACTCAATCGGTGTAGTGCGAGCGCCAGCCCAAAACAGGTTGGGGTGTCCGACCAGTTTCGGCCAGGCAGCATTCATATCCAGGCGGAATTGGGGGCCACGGTGATAATATTGATCGTAGTCAGGTTGTTCAAAGATGGCTGAGACTACATCCAGGTCTTGTTTACTCAACGGCGGCAATTCTTTTTGTTCACGTTTTAAGCGCTTCAGTGCGATATTTCTGCCTTTGCTCCATTTACCACTTGCGGATATTTTTTGTAATTTGGGTGTAACAAAATATTCGCCGTAATGATCGGTATCCAGTATCCAGACGATACGTTCTTCGGTGTCGTTGGATTGTTTGCCGTCTTTGTCGCCACCGGCTAGCTGGTTCATGGCGTTTAAGGCACGTTCCCACTCGGATTTCGGCTGGATTAAATCAAAAAGCGTTTTTGTGCCTGTTTGCTGATGGAGCTGTGCGGATTTTTTGGCAAATTGTTGTTTTTCATCGTCAGTTTCAGCAAAGTGTGAAAGTGCTGTTGCGTATTCGGCGGCAAGCCAGTGATATTTACCCTGGTTGGCGATTTCGTACTGTGTTTCAAGTATTTCTATAACGCCTTCAGAGAGGTTTTGCCCTAGCCAGAATTTAATCAGGCAATAATAGATAATAGTAAAAGAACTGTCTCTAAGTGATTGTAATGGCGCGTTAAAATGAAAAACTCCCGTTTGTAGTGTATCTGCGTAGGCGGATAATAGTTGATAGTCAACATCATCATAGTCTACGAATTTTTTTAATAATTTTAACGCTTGGGTCAGGCTGTTTTTATTTCCTGCGGCGGCCTCTGTCAGTAGCGCCAGTGCATGGAATTTTTGCAGGGGTGTTTCCAGGTTGACCAGAGTGCCTTTACGTTTTTTGTGTAACACGCGATACATGTCAGTTGCATTTTCGTATGCCTGGATGCTGCCTTCAATGTTGCCGTGAGTGAGTCGCCTGACGCTGTCAGCGACAAACCACAAAAATTGCCTGGGGTCTGTTTCATCCGGCTGGGCGGGGAATAACTCGTTACGACCACTTAACAGGCTATAGCTGCACTGTAATTCCTGGGTATAAAACTGGAAACCCTGTGGATTGGGGATATCGTCCATGCGTTGTTGCAGGGTGTCCCATAACTGGCTGATGTCCTGTAACTGTTCAAGCCCTGCATAGGCCAGTTCCAGAAATGCGACGCTGAACATCTGTGCATCCAGTACCGATAATAATTCCTGGTTCGGTGGCATGCCAAATGTAGCGGGATAAAATCCAGGTTCACTTAAAATGGATTCACGGTATTGGTAGCGCTCATGCAGCAGGTCAAGCGTATGCACCAGCTTTTCTGTTTTACCCTGGAATAAATAAATACGTGCATGTGAAATACCATGTTCCGCACTTTGCCATAAAACACGGCCGAATGATTCGGTGGCACCAAAGGATTTTAATACCTGTTCGGAATAGGCATCAAAATGACCTGATCTTATACTGCTTAACAAATAGGCTTCACAAAAACCGGGTGGGCAGTAATAACGGCCTTTGCTGCCTTCCAGCCAGCCTTTGTGGATTAAATCAACCAGCAGTGGGCGCAGGCTGTGCATGGTATAACTGGCATCATTTTGTGGGTCATTAATGCCAACGCGATGCGCACAGCTTGCCAGTGGGGTCGCTGCAACAGGTGCATAAATAATCGAAATTAATTCAAGCAGTGAACGCGCATAGTCAGGAAGCTTTTGAAAAGCTTCCTGGTCAAATTTTTGGTTAGTGTCTTGTATGATCTGATCTTGCGAAAAAATGTCTTTCTGCTGGGGTGAAATGTGATTTGTTGTCATTGCAATTAAGCATCCACTCGGTAGGTTAACCGAACAATTATAAGTCTTTTTTTATTGATAGTCTGCTTTCATTTGTGTTTAAAAAAGGGTTATTTTAGGACAATCTAGCTTAATCAGATCCAAGTGCTTCTTTAATAGTGTTTACATAATAGTTGTTTACATTCCTGAATAACGCAGTGCAGAGTAATGATTTTTTGCCCTAATCAGGACAATATGTTGACAGCAACAAACACAATCACTATATTACCGCCTCCCTTGATCTGCGCTCTTGCAGAAAAAAGATAGTACGGCTATGTAGCTCAGTTGGTTAGAGCACATCACTCATAATGATGGGGTCGGTGGTTCGAATCCACCCATAGCCACCATATATATCCCACTTTTGAAGACCATGTATACAAGATGCTGTAGCTATACTGCATA
>CAZPEE010000174.1:0-5434 GCA_964585525.1 uncultured Cocleimonas sp. | reverse complement strand
GTTAATGGGAGGTTGGTTGTTTTGATCAGTTCGTTGCTCTGGATTGAAAATAGAAGTACCGAGAGGGAAACCTTGAGCGGGCAATTGACAGGTTTGCTTAGGCAGTATTTTCCGAAACTGGTGTTAAAGATAGCTTCTACTGAAAAAATTGACTGCCTGGATTTGCAAAAAAATCATTTTGAACTGGTATTAACCCATGAGCAGCCTGTGGTGCGCTGGGCGCATGGAGCCGGTATTGATGTGATTTTATGGGATAAGTTTTCTGATTTGGGCGCAAAACTTGATATGTTTTTACAGTTGCAACGCTATAAAGAAAAATATCCTTTGCAACTGGATGAGTGGGTCTTGCAAGAGGTTATTCATAATGGCCAGGATGCCGTTATTTTTCGTGCGCTTAATAAAGAAGGCCTGTCTGTAGCGATTAAGCGTTTTAAATACCAGCTTGATCAATTACCGGATGAATTAATCACAGGTTTTTTAACGCATATAGATACGCAATGTGGGCTGCGTTCCAGGGGGCTTGTGCAAATCATGGAAGGGGGGGTGAGTGATCATGCCTTTTACCTGGTGATGGAGTATATGCAACATGGTACCTTGCGTCAGTCTTTGGCAAGTTGTGGTGTTTTGCCCTTGCCTCATGCGCTGGAATGGTTCAGGGAAATTGCTGAGTCTATCGCCTGTGTGCATAAGTCAGGCTTGATTCACCGGGATCTTAAAACAGGGAATATCATGCTACGCGAAGATGGCTCGCTTGCCTTGTCGGATTATGGTGTTTCCAAACGCATTTTGCTGGATAGCGGTTTTATTAGCGAAGAAGAGATTCATTGTTCCCCGTATTATGTGAGTCCTGAGCAGGTATCGGGGGATGAATGTACCCAGGCATCTGATATTTACAGCCTGGGTATTATTTTTTATGAATTGATTACCGGGGAGAAGCCATTTTGTGCCACACAATCTTTCGAGTTAATGATGCAGCATGTGATGGCACCTGTACCCACGCTGCCGGATGAACTGGGCCATTTTCAAACAACCTTGAATGGTATGTTGGCAAAAGACTATCATGAACGTTTTTCCAGTGCGCAACAGGTGATTGATAGCCTGGACGCGGCATTGACGTGGCATTGAAATATGATGAATGATAAAACCTCTTTTTTAAGGTTACTCTTGCCTTCTTTGGTTTAAGTTGTCAGCATGCCATGATGACATTTCCTACAAACACTCCTCCAAAAATAGCAGCCTCAAACAGCCCGTCCATGCCGGCGGCGCTGCTGGATTTTCTTCAAAACCAAGCGGAAGTTAGCACAATAAAGGTGCCTGCCGGGGTATCGGTTTGCCAGTCTGGTGATCATTGTGAAAGCCTGGTGATCGTGCTGCAAGGCCAGGTTAAGGTGTTTCGACCTGCGGCAAGTGGCCGTAGCATAACCTTGTATTATGTGGGTAGCGAGGAAAGTTGTATTTTAACGGCATCGTGTATTTTGAATGACAGCCCTTTTCCTGCCTTTGCCGAGACCATGACGGCTGTGGAGGCGCTCAGTGTCCCACCGCATAAGGTTAAACAATGGTTGCTTGAGGAACCTCTGTGGCAACAGTATATCCTCGGTTTATTGTCGCAACGTATGGCAGATTTAATTGAACTGGTGAATGCGCTGGCATTTCAGGCGCTGGATGTGCGTCTGGCTGATTGGTTGTTAGTGCAAAGCTCGCTTAATCCTGAGTGCTCTTACCTTAAAACAACTCACCAGCTTATCGCGGAAGAGCTTGCCAGTTCGCGGGAAGTCATCAGTCGTCTTTTAAAGGAGTTTGAAACAGACGGAATAATAAAACTTGGGAGGGGCACAATTGCTATTCTGGACCAGAAAGGCTTACAGGAAATGGTTAAAAAATAATCGTAACTATTCAGCTTACCCTCTTATTTGCGCCAACTCTGCGTTGGAAGTGCTCATTTACACGTGTAAACTCGGCTTTGGCTTCCTGCGTCGCCCTACCTCCTCCATCCCTGGAGTCGTGCGCGCTTCCGCCTTGATTTGGCACAAAACGAGGGCAATCTGAGCAGTTACCAGTATTGTGCTGAATAGTTACAAATAATCGTTATTGTGTGACCCAGGTTACATACATCAATCTGGACTAAGCTATAGACTGAATGCACCGTAACTATTAATTGGAGTAAAAGATGAAAAATGTAGGTGGTATCGACCGTATCTTGAGAATTGTTATTGGCCTGGCTATCCTTGGCTGGGGTGCTTATGGTTGGCAAACAACGGGCACCTTTAACCTGTGGTACTTAATTGGAGCAGTACCGTTATTGACGGGGCTGATTGGATGGTGTCCGCCTTATTCAATCTTTGGAATAAATACTTGTTCAGCTAAAAAGAATAGTTGAGCAGAATACGAGTACTCCATCAAACCCATGTTGATGGCGTACTCGTAACAACTGATATTCAAATCCCGCCTATGTAGCGGGATTTTTTTTAACTGTAAAAAACCAGCGGTACGATTATTTTTCCAATTGTCTGAAAAATCAGGTAATTTTACATAAAATTTACCCAATAAATATACTCTCCCGCGATTATCAGTATAATGCTACCCATTCGGGGAAATACTGGTAACAAACTAACGTGTCTACAACTCATACCGTGTCTACAAGCAACAAAGCATCATCCATGCGTGATCACGAAACAAACAAGTTAATGGGTAATGACCCTCTGGCGATATGGCGCAGTTTAACACTGCGTATTAGCCAGCAGCCTGAAAATATTAAATTGCATACCCAGCGTTTATTATTCGCGCTTGAGAATGGACTGGCTGACTATGTGTCGGGAGCCTTGCAGGATTTATTTATTTGTTTAAAGCAAAAAGGTTTGCCGTTAAGACAGCGACTGTTTAGCTTGCTCAGCCCGGTCATGGTACAGTCTGAGCGCGCTTATTTTCAACGCTGGCTGGCGGATAATACTGATCGTAACCTGCCTTGTTACCGTTATCCTGGTTCTGTTTTTTCAAGTGATACATGCCAGGATGGTGAAAGTCTTGCGGACAATCCTTCATTGAGTACCAGGCCAACCTTTAAAGACCAGCTTTCAGAGGCACGTTATAATCTGGAAACTGGGCAAATTGTTAAAGCACAGGCATTACTGGAAAATATCTGTATAAAAGATAACAACAACGTTGAGGTTGTTAAAGAGCTACAAAATGTGTATACCTGCACCAAAAGTAAAGACTCACTTACAGCGTTTACACAGCGCTTGACGGAGACTGGCAAGCCGCTATCCGAGGCATGGGAAAAACTGCTTAACGAGGCAGAACACTGGTAGTGTTGATGAATCAATCAAACCCTATATTTGTAATTTTAAATTGTATTTTTAAAGTGAAAACGATTAATGAAATCCTTGTTTGAAAAATTATTTTCTTTTAACACGCTGTCCGTTAAAACAGTGATGGTGTGCATGCTGTTAGTGGTGTCATCGTTTAGCATGATGAACCTGAATGCTGATACCCGCTACCGGGTTAAATCATCAGATTCGCTGAAACGCATTGTATCAAGAGAATATGCTGGCAGCGCGTTAAGCCAGCAGCAGTTAATGATTGCCATATTTATCAGAAACCCGAAGGCGTTTAGAAAAGGCGATATTAATTTCTTAATGCGCGGTAGACGTTTGGTTTTACCCAGTGAAGAAAAACTTGAGATTGTTTCACATGAAGATGCAGTTGCGATATTGAAGCGTGGCACAAAATCATTTCAACGTGAAATTCTTGGCGAAGCCGAGCCCATAACGGATTTTGAACTTTCTGATCTTAGCCACCGTGATCTGACAATATTGAGTGGCGAACAGCCAGCAGAAGAAGATATTGAGGAACAGCCGGAAAAACAAGCTACCGGGCAAACATCAACATTCGTTGCATCCCAAACAAGCTCCCGGAAAAAATCACGGGATAAAAACCGGCAAAAAACCATCAGGGAAAAGAAAGCATTAATCAAAAGCCGTAAGGAACTCAGCCTTGCGAAAAAGAAACTGAAAAAAATGGTGGAAGAGCGGAAACGTTTAAAGGCTCAATTAAAGCAGCTTGAAAATGAGAAAAAACAGGCTGATCATAAGCTATTAACACTTGAAGAAACATTGCAACAACGTAACGAACAGGCTCAAATACAAAAAGCGATTCAAGTGGCAAATGCAGAAATCAAAAAACAGGAAGGTAATACCCCGAAAGAGATTACCCCCGAAGAGAATACCCAGAAAGAAAAACAGCAAGTCACACGTTCCGCCGGTTCCGATGCTGTCAAAACACTCCCAGAAGATGTGATTGCTGAAGATAAGAAAAAACGGGAATTTGAAGAGAAAGTCAAAGAGCGCACAGAAAGCCTGAAAGAAGCGAATGTGGCTTTGCAACAAACGTTGCAGCAAACACGCAGTGAGTTGGCAGAAAACACACGCGAAAATATGAGTATGTCCCGGAAGTTGAAAGGTTTAAAAGAAAATCCGGCTGCACAAATGGCAGGGAATGATAAGCCTGCAACGGTTAATCAGTCAGTTGCAACTGAAATTGGGTCTGCCGCACATTCAGGGAAAAACCTGGATGGGGCAGTCAAAACCGTATCTGCTGACTCAAGCCTGGGTAAATTGCTTTGGTTGATTCCTGTATTAGCTTTTTTTGCTGGCTTATGGTTTTTACTGCGGCGTTTTTTAAATACCGGAAAACATGACGATACGATGCTGGCCGAAGGGGAAATTTACGCGACGCCTGCATTTGATTCCGATGATATTGATGTGGATTACGAAGAAGCATCACTTGAAACCAGTATCAAGCTGGATGTGGCGCGTGCCTACCTGGAAGCCGATGATCCTGAGTCTGCCTTTGAAATGTTGCAGGAAGTGATTGATGAAGGGGATGAAGAGCAGCAACAGGAAGCCAGAGACATTATTGCAAAAAACAAGCTCGGCGGGGCTTGATCGCTAACCCTGGGTATCCAGTAAATGTATCCAATGAATTACCGGCACATCACTGGCTTCCTGCAAATGTGTCTGGCAGCCGATGTTTGCGGTGACAATGGTTTCGGGATTGTGTTTAACTAACTGGGTGATTTTGTTGGTTTGTAATTGCCCGGACAACTGTGGTTGTAAAAGGGAATAGGTGCCTGCCGAGCCGCAACACAGGTGGCTATCCTGGACTGGCACAAGCTGGTAGCCACAATCTTCCAGTATTTTTTCTACCACGCCGTTGATTTTTTGCCCGTGCTGCAAGGTGCAGGGTGGATGCCAGGCAATGTTGCTGTCGCTTGGCGAGTCCAGTGAGAGTTTTTTGTAATCTTCCTCAAAAATGATTTCGGCAATATCTTTGCAAAGTGCAGATACACGCTGTGCTTTGTCAGCATAGTCAGGGTCATTACGCAGGTAATGCGCATATTCCTTGACCATGACACCACAGCCGCTTGCCGTGATCA
>CAZPEE010000173.1:0-5451 GCA_964585525.1 uncultured Cocleimonas sp. | reverse complement strand
CCCGGAAGGTATGGATGAAGCCGACGCAATCCCGCTTCCTGCAACACTGGATGAACAGGCCGATCAGGCAGAATTAGACAAAACACAGCAAAGTGGCACAGCTAAAAACCCGGATGGCACAGCTGATGAGCCGAAAAACACATAGGATAGGCAAAGCCTGCACCAAAGCTAACACATGAAAAAACGCGCGCTCTCAGACTGGTTAGACTGGCAGGAAAAATTGCATCTGTCCGAGATTGACCTGGGGCTTGAGCGAATCGGCAAAGTAGCCGGGACACTGGATATTTTGAGCCTTCCTTTCCCTGTCATTACCGTCGCCGGAACCAATGGCAAAGGCTCCAGCATCGCCATGCTTGAATCGATTCTACGCGCCCAGGGCTATCAAACCGGCGCCTATACATCGCCACATTTGGTACGCTACAACGAACGCATTGCCATTAATAACCAAAGCGCAAGCGATGCACAAATCTGTGCTGCGTTTGAAACCATTGACCAGGCACGTCGTAAAACACTGGACGATGATGGCAAAGCCATTAGCCTGACCTATTTTGAATTTGGCACACTCGCTGCCATTCTCTGTTTTATCGAACACAACGTTGATGTTGCACTTCTGGAAGTTGGACTGGGCGGTCGACTTGATGCCGCTAACCTTTGGGATGCATCCGTTGCCATCATAACGGGCATCGCCATCGACCATGAAAGCTGGCTGGGCAATGACCGAGAGACTATTGGACGAGAGAAAGCCGGCATCATGCGCAAAAACCGGCCCGTTATATGTGGCGACCTTAAGCCCCCGCACAGCATCAGCGACGAAGCAACCCGTATTGGTGCCAGGCTTTACCAGCTAAACCAGGACTTTTTCTATGAAAAAAATCCGCAGGGCTGGCGCTGGAAAGGCTGGGACAAACAAAACATGCAGCTCCCCCTGCCAGCCCTGAAAGGCGAATTTCAACTGAATAACGCTGCGACTGTGGTTGCAGCATTACACCTGTTTAGTGAAAAAATGCCTGTGTCACAACAGGCCTATGAACAGGGCCTCCGCCAGGTCAGCGTGCCTGGACGGATGCAAGTTCTGCAAAACTCACCACAATGGCTGGTCGATGTCGCGCATAACCCGCAATCTGCCGAACAATTAGCCATCTACTTGAAAAACAACCCGGTCAAAGGCGCAACGCATGCGATTTTTTCCATGCTGGCTGACAAGGATATTGAGCAGGTCATTGCCATTATGCAGCCGTTTATTGACCGCTGGCATATCTTTGCTTTGCCAGGGAAACGGGCGCAAACACTTGAGGAGCTTTCAGGGCAGCTCCAACATTCGGCCAACACTGCACTTATTTTCCCCCACAGTGATTTTATGGATATTTGCGGGCACCTAAAAAAATCCGTTAAAAGTGAAGATAGGGTAGTCGCATTCGGTTCTTTTCTGGTAGTATCAGCCGTATTGGAAACGTGTCAGGCTAATTGATTCTATTGTGGCTTTCAAAAACACACTTAAACGTATCTTTTTTAACATAGATCAATAGCTTAGCGTTTAACGAATTATCATATAAAAGGATTTAGGAGCAACATTAAAATGGATCAAGCAATGGTAAAACGCGGCATTGGGGCAGTAGTTTTAGCAATTATCGCTGCACTGTTATTAGGTTATTTATTAAAAGATAAAAGCCGGGAAAGACAGGAAGTGGTAGATATGAAGCTACCCGATTCTACTGAAATGAGCATACCTGATTTGAGTGGCTCAGAAGGTAATAACTCAAATAACGAGGCCTCCATTGTTGGTGAGGCGGGTAATACCATCAACCAAGCTGCAAATAATGCTGCAGACAATATAAACAACAATGTGCAAAATTCTGTTGTGGCATCGGCTGACGCAGTTGTTAACACTGCCCAACCACCGGCTGAAACAGCCGAAACAGCCGAAAACGCTTCATCTAATGACCCAGGCTTTTCAATCCGCCCACCTTCCATCAATGAAACCCGTGAGATTATTGACGAGAAAAACCATGACAACACTCAAAATGGTGGTTCTGCGGCGATTGCCTATAGTACCGACCCGGTCAATGAAGTGATAGCCAGCAGCAAAAAAGCAGTGAAAAAGTTCAAGCCCAGCATTGTTGAGGAAAAGCGAAAGCCTAAACCCAAAAAGCAGGCCACACATAAAGCGACTAAAAAACCGGCAAAGGTCGCTACCGCAAAGACAACGACAGCAAAGCCTAAAAAAACAACGAATGCCAAACCAGCGCCTGCTCCTGCCAAGCCAGTAGCAAGCACCGCAGCGCTTAACAGCAAGCCACTTGGGAAATATTCGATACAACTATTGGCGACTTCCAGCCAATCCCGTGCAAGCAAACTGGCAAACACCATGAAGTCCGAAGGCTACAAAGTGTTTGTGACAAAGGCGCAAAGGGATAACAAAGTCCTGTTTCGTGTTCGTGTGGGCGGACATGCCAGCCGCGATGAAGCTGTAAAAGCACAAGATGGCATGAAGCGCCGTTACCAAAAGAATTTCTTTATACAAAATAGCCTGGTTGTGAGTAATTAACAAACCAAACCATTATTTACTGATGAGGAAATTCCCGAATGGATTTCAATTACATTGATATAGCCATTGCAATCATTATCCTGATTACGGCCTTGATTGGCTTTATGCGGGGCTTCGTCTGGATGGCAATATTCCTTGCTACCTGGTCGGCGGCTATTTTATTAGCCATCAAATTCAAAGACCAACTGGCAACCGCGTTACCCGTTAAACTCGGAAGCGAAGTCGCTCAGACAGGCCTGGCTGCACTGCTCATTTTTATTGGTGTGCTCATTATCGGTGCAATCATCAATTATTTATTTGGCAAGGCTGTCTCGGCGGTGGGCCTGGGTACATTTGACCGCATCCTGGGCACTGGCCTGGGTATTGCATTGGGCGCATTGGCCATCACTTTGGTCACGATGCTGTTATCTCTCACAGAATTTCCCAACCAGCCGACCTGGCAACAATCCCGCTTTGTCCCTAAATTCCAGGAAGCAGCCGAATGGTTGAAAACACTAATACCCGACGATATGAACAAGTTGATCAACGATAATATCAACACTTCAAGCCCATCCATAACACCTGGGACACCACAGTCTGAACCCCTCTTTACACCACAAAACGGTGAGTCAGCACCCACCAACAATGCTGACCAGTAACTAAAATCAATTTCTCAACCCACTGAACAAATAACACGGTATTTTATCCATGTGTGGAATTATTGGCATCGTTAGCCACGAAGCAGTCAATCAGGAAATTTACGATGGGCTGCTTGTCCTTCAACATCGCGGGCAGGATGCTGCCGGAATGATCACAAGTGATGGAAAACATCTATACCTGCGCCGCAAGAATGGCCTGGTCACGGATGTTTTCCATGAGCAACATATGCGCCAGCTGACCGGCAACATGGGGATTGGCCACCTGCGCTACCCTACCGCAGGTTCTTCTTCAAACTCGGAAGCACAGCCCTTTTATGTCAACTCGCCTTATGGCATTTCGCTGGCACATAATGGCAACCTGACCAACGCACACGAACTGAAAAAAGAACTCTACGAACAAGACCGGCGACACATCAATACCGAATCCGATTCCGAAGTTCTGCTTAATATTTTTGCCCAGGAACTACAAAAATGTGAAGCCTACCGTGTGCATCCTGAAGAAATCTTTACCGCAGTCAAGGGCGTTCACCAACGTTGTGAAGGAGCCTATGCGGTCGTTGCCATGATCACACGCGACGGCATTGTAGGTTTTCGTGACCCACACGGCATCCGCCCACTGGTTTATGGTAAACGCGAAACAGAAAAAGGCACGGATTATATGATTGCTTCGGAAAGCGTGGCGCTGGTCACTCAGGGTTACGACATTGTCCGGGACATCAAGCCTGGCGAGGCTATTTTCATTACCGACCATGGTGATGTCTACACCAAACAATGCGCAACAAACCCGGTTTACAACACCTGTATTTTTGAATATGTCTACTTTGCGCGGCCTGATTCAGTCATCGACAACGTATTTGTTCACAAAGCACGTATGCGTATGGGGCACAACCTGGCGGAAAAAGTTAAACGTGAATGGCCGGACCATGACATTGATGTGATCATCCCGATACCGGATACCAGCCGCACCTCAGCACATGAGATGGCTTTAACGCTGGGGGTTGACTACCGTGAAGGCTTCATTAAAAACCGTTACATCGGACGCACCTTCATCATGCCTGGGCAAACGCAGCGCAAGAAATCAGTGCGCCGCAAACTGAATCCACTGGATATCGAATTCAAGGGCAAAAACGTGATGCTGGTGGATGATTCGATCGTGCGCGGAACTACTTCCAAAGAAATTGTTCAAATGGCAAGGGACTCTGGTGCCAACAAGGTCTATTTTGCCTCGGCCTCACCTGCGATCCGCTACCCGAATATTTACGGCATCGACATGCCAGCGGCAAACGAGCTGATCGCACATGACAAAACCGAAGCCGAAGTCGCCGCAGCGATTGGCGCTGACCGGCTGGTTTACCAGGAGTTGGATGACCTGATTAACGCAGTGACTACAGGTAACCCCGAGTTAAAAGAATTTGATTGCTCGGTGTTTACCGGAAAATACGTAACCGGCGCCGATGATGGCTATTTTACCGAACTTGAGGAACGACGAGCCGATGCTAAAAAACATAAAAAAGATAAAAATATGGCTGCCATTGACATGTCTGATAGCGATTAGCGCTGGCCTGATTGCAGCACCTGTGAGTCATTCCGGCAACAAGACACCAGAGTCTAACGTGAGCTTAAGCTCTCAAAAAAACAGCTTGCCTGACATTTCTGCTTTTAAGCCACTAATAAATGACCTCAGGCAACGTTTTCCCAAGCACCCCATTGACCCACTCATTATCATTTCAGCCTCTGAGCAAAAAATGTATTTGATAGAGCACAATACGCTCAGCCAGGCTTACGCCATTTCCACCGCAGAAGCCGGGCTTGGTAGCCGCAGCGGTAGCAACCAAACACCCTTGGGCGTACACCGTATTGCACAAAAATTTGGTGACAAGGCTGCACCCGGCACCATTTTTAAAGCACGCAGGAACACCGGGCGAATTGCAAAAATACTGACCCAACCCGGCGCACGCAGCAAAGCAGATAATGTCACTACCCGTATCATGTGGCTTTCCGGCCTTGAAGAAGGCATCAACAAAGGCGGCAAAGTCGACTCACACAAACGCTATATTTACATCCACGGAACAGACGAAGAAGGCCGCCTGGGCAAGCCAGCTTCGCACGGCTGCATCCGCATGACCAACCAGGGTGTGATTGAAGTGTTTAACAAAGTACCCGTAGGGACTTTGGTTGATATTATTGAGTGAATAACACCTGACTGGGTCATACCTTTTTTCTTTTCATGGTTTTTAGCCGAACCCGCAAACGCCGTAAATCCTGCTC
>CAZPEE010000172.1:0-5476 GCA_964585525.1 uncultured Cocleimonas sp. | reverse complement strand
TGTTTTAGCAAGATTAATTACATTCATTACAAGGCTGCGTATAATGCCTGTTATGCATAAAACCACAACACAAAAGAATAACAATCTAAAAGATAATACGATTTCAAAACGCACCGGCTTGTTACCAAATGCGCGACTGTGTTTGTCACCAAACTGTGATGATCGTCCGGATGAGTCTGATATTTCACTGATTGTTATCCATAACATCAGCCTGCCGCCAAACCAGTTTGGCGGGCAGGGCATAGACCAGCTTTTTACCAACACACTGGATAAAAATGAGCATCCTTTTTATGCCGGCATTGTTGATTTGCGAGTATCCAGCCATTTGCTGATCCGCCGGGATGGCGAAGTCGTGCAGTATGTACCGTTTCATAAACGTGCCTGGCATGCGGGTGAGTCCGAGTTTTTGGGACGTAGCGTGTGTAATGATTTTTCCATCGGTATTGAGATGGAGGGCACCGATTTTGAGCCGTTTACCGAGATCCAGTACCAGGTCTTGATTGCGACACTCTCTGAATTGCTGGCAAGCTACAAAAGTTTGCGTGCAAATGCCATTACCGGCCATGAGCATATTGCGCCGGGGCGTAAAACTGACCCAGGCCCTTTTTTTGAATGGTCGCGTTTGGCCAGTCATTTTAAAACCGCTTTGCCAGCGCTAGGGACTTCCCTGAATAAATCCTCCTGTAAAGGATAATGTTATTTATCAATCTGTTATTTTTCATTTATTAGCACTGCGTGTTATGCTTTGGCTAATCAGTTTATTCCGGAATTTGTATAAAAACTAATGCTTTCTACCCTGCTTAAAACCTTCCGCTTTTATCTGGTTTTCCTGCTTGTGTTTTCTTTGGGTCTTGCTGCATTATGGCTTTATCAGGAAAACCATAA
Organism: uncultured Cocleimonas sp.; assembly: GCA_964585525.1. Classification (GTDB taxonomy): domain Bacteria; phylum Pseudomonadota; class Gammaproteobacteria; order Thiotrichales; family Thiotrichaceae; genus Cocleimonas. The sequence continues at coordinate 4,591 of CAZPEE010000172.1, read as the reverse complement.
ACACTTTGTGGTGCGTATTGCCGCCAGTAAACCCGGTAGTGATGCGTTTAAACTGATGCAAGCTGCGGCTGATTCGACGATGGCTCAATTTCCCAATATGCGGGTTGAATTGATTGCCAGCCTGGGGTCTAACCAGAACCTGGCGTTACTTAAAGAAAACCAGGTGCAATTAGCAGCGATTCAGGCGGACTCGGATATTATCCCGGAAGCGCGTCTGGTGGCACGCCTTTACCCGGATATGTTCCACCTGATTGTGCGTAAAGACTCTGGTATTGAGACTTTTTCTGATTTGCGGGGAAAGCGTTTGGCACTGGCGTCAACATCCAGTGGACAATTTAAAACCTTCTGGTTTTTAGCGAAGCATTATAATTTTACCGAGGCTGATTTTGAGTTTAAATCCATGTCATCGACGGCAGCTAATTTTGCCCTGGAGCAAGGTGCAGTCGATGCGATATTTCGGGTAAGGCCACCTGGTAGCCCCGGCATAAAAAAACTGGTCAGTAACCTGGATGTAAAAATCATTGAACTGGATCAGGGCAATTCAATGTCTCTAGAACAGCCCGTCCTGGAAAGTACCGTCTTACCCAAAGGCACTTATCAGGGTAATCCGCCTTTGCCAGGGCATGATTTAGCCACAGCCTCTGTGCAACGCCTGCTGGTAGCCCGTTATGATTTGGCGGACGATGCGGTACGCATGTTCACCCAGGTTTTATTTGAACAGCGTAAGGAATTAATAAAAAAGAGTATCTTAAGCAGTTTTGTCCAGGCGCCAAACCGTAATCAGGGGACGGTCATCCCGATGCATCCAGGTGCAGTACAATATTATGATCGTAACGAACCCAGTTTTTTACAGGAGAATGCAGAACCCATTGCGTTAATCCTGACTGTGCTGGCTGCACTGGCATCCGGTATCATGCAATTGGCGCGTCGCAGGCAGAAGACACTGGTACAAGCCTATAACCGGGAATTAACGGATATACTACTGGAAGCAGAGCAATTGAGTGACCAGCAACGTTTGCAAGTCATGGCGGATCATTTGAATGATATTCTGAAGAAAGTGGTCAAGGACAGGAGCCAGGATAACCTTAGCGCAGAAGATTTTGATTTTATCTCCTTTACCTGGCAGATGACGCGTGATGAAGTCAATGAACGCCTGCTGCCACAGGAAGCAGGCCACCTTGTTGATCATGGCCTGAATGACCAGCCGCAAGGAGCCGGTGCATGAGGTTTTTTCATGTTCTCATGTTTCTTTTACTGGCAGCCGTTTTCGCTTTCAGTATCTATTATAAACATCAATCACTTTATAATGAAGCGACCAGCAATGCCGAAAAAACACTGCAAATGACGCTGGAAATGCGCGCTAGCCAGCTACAAAACCTGGTGCAAACCATGCGTTCGGAAATCCGTTTCTGGGCTGAAAGCGAGCAGTTGCGCGAAGGCATGCAAAGTATGGTCACAGCCTGGGATGAACTGGCCAAACAATCGCCTGATGGAAAAGCAGCAACGCTGGCAAGGCGGCTCTATATCACGGATAACCCCTACTATCCTAACTATATGCGCGATTATAAAAAAGCACCGGATGGTTCTGCCTACAGCGATATTCACGAAAAGATGCATGCACTGTTAAGCGGCCTGACTGATCAGCGTGGTTATTATGATGTGTTTTTGTTTAACCAGGCTGGTGATGCCATTTATACGGTTTACAAGGAAGATGATTTTGGTGTTAACGTTATCCACGGAAAATACAAAGGCACCAGCCTGGCAAAAGGCGTACAGGAAGTATTAAACCATACCAACCTGAACCATGTTGCCTTACAGGATTTTATCCCTTATGCACCCAGTAACAATGCGCCTGCCAGCTTTATTGAAACGATACTGACTGACAAGGAAAACAGAACATTGGGTGTCCTGGCGTTTCAATTGCCGATTAAGCCCATTGATAAAATCATGCGTAATGTGTCTGGTTTGGGTAAAGGGGTTGAGCTGCTTCTGGTTGGTCAGGACCATACCTTGCGAAATAATTCCGTGCTCAACAAAGAGATCAAGGCGTTATCCAAAAAAATACACAGTCAAGCCGTTGATGATGGATTGGCTGGCAAGCGCGGACTAATCCGTACAACAGATTACCGCAACATCGAAACCTTAACCGCTTATGCACCGCTGGATTTCTCAGGAAATCACTGGGTATTAATCGCCAAACAGGATGTTGCTGCTATTTATGCACCCGTTGAAAAAGCCTTTAAGCGCTGGGTGATAATCATTAGTGCCTTGGCCATACTTTCACTCTTTTTGGCATGGTTACTGACGCGCCGCAAGGATGATACCCGCACGACCGAGGATGACTGATTCAGTGAGTAACCTGCCACTACAAAAAGCCCAGGCTATACTGCAAACGACTTTTGGTTATAGCGATTTTCGCCACAACCAGAAAGATATCATCGAACAGCTTATCAACGGCGGCGATGCTTTTGTGTTAATGCCGACCGGTGGTGGTAAATCGTTGTGTTACCAGATTCCGGCAATGCTGCGTGAAGGTGTTGGCGTGATCGTATCACCACTGATCGCCTTAATGCAGGATCAGGTCGATGCACTCAAACAACTGGGCATCAATGCTGCTTTTTTAAACTCGACATTGAGCGGTTTTGAGCGGCAGGATGTGGAAGAACAACTGCTGCGTGGTGACTTGCAAATGCTCTATGTTGCCCCGGAACGCCTGCTCAATGAGCAAACGCTGAACTTACTTGGACAATGCCAGATTTCACTGTTTGCCATCGACGAAGCGCATTGTGTATCGCAATGGGGTCATGATTTCCGCCCCGAATACCAGCGCCTTTCGGCCTTGCCGGAGCGTTTTCCGAATGTACCGCGCATTGCTTTGACGGCAACCGCAGACAAGCGTACCCGCAGTGAGATTATCCAGCAGTTGCGCCTGAATGACGCGGGTGTTTATGTCAACAGTTTTGACCGTCCCAATATCAGCTACACCATTTCCGAAGCACAGAACGCACGCGATAAACTGTATAAATTCATACAGGGTAAACATGCAGGTGAAGCCGGTATTGTGTATTGCCTGTCGCGCAAAAAAGTCGAGTCTACGGCAGAGTGGCTCAATAGCAAAGGCTTAACAGCACTCCCTTACCATGCAGGGTTAAGTACCGATGTGCGCCAGCAAAACCAGCAGCGGTTTTTACGCGAAGAAGGTGTGATTATCGTCGCCACGATTGCCTTTGGCATGGGCATTGATAAGCCTGATGTACGTTTTGTCGCGCACCTCAGCCTGCCCAAAAACATCGAAGCATACTATCAGGAAACAGGCCGGGCCGGGCGTGACGGTGATCCGGCTGATGCCTGGATGAGTTATGGATTGCAGGATGTGATCACCCTGCGGCAGATGATGCAGGGCAGTGATGGCAGCGAAGAATACAAACGTATCACCAGTCAAAAACTGGATGCCATGCTGGGCTTGTGTGAACTTGCCAGTTGCCGCCGCCAGGCGATTCTCGCCTACTTTGATGAAGATATGGCAGAGCCCTGTGGTAATTGCGATAACTGCCTTAACCCACCGCAAACCTGGGATGCAACCGTGGATTCACAAAAAGCGCTTTCCACCGTGTATCGAACCGGACAACGTTTTGGCGTGGCCTACGTGACCGATATTTTACTGGGCAAATCCGATGATCGGATTGTGCAAAACCGGCATGACCAGGTTAGCACTTTTGGCATAGGTCAAAACCTCAAACAAATCGAATGGCGCAGCCTGTATCGGCAGTTGATTGCACTGGGCTATCTGAGCATCAACATGGAAAAATTCGGTGCCCTGGAACTGACTGAAAAATCGCGTCCGCTGCTACGCGGTGAGATCAAACTGATGGCACGAAAACACCGCAAACAAGCAGTCACAAAGACAGATAAAAAGGGTCGCGTCAAAGAACAATTACGTAGCATGGATGAAGCACTGTTTGAAGCCTTGCGCGGCTTGCGCACCGAACTGGCAAACGAGCAGGGCGTGCCACCTTATGTGATTTTTAGCGATGCCTCATTGATTGAAATGGCAAGGCTTCGTCCGCAAACGGACGCCACCTTCCGCTACATCAATGGCGTAGGCGAAATGAAACTGGAGCGCTACGGTGCAGCCTTTCTGGCGGTAATCCGTGATTACCCCTTGCCGGAAATTTTAAACAATAATTTCTCCGACACGATTAACGAAACACTGTCAATGTACCAGGACGGTTTAAGCATTGAGCAGATTGCTGAAAAACGCGAGCTAACACTATCCACCATCTACGGCCACCTTGCCGATGTGATCGAAGCCGGTATGCTCAAGGCAGCCGATGTGCTGGAGATTGACGATGCAGACTTTGAAATGATCGAACGCACCGCAGAACAACTCAACAGTAAACAGGAAGGTACACTAAAACCACTATTTGATGAGCTGGATGGCGAATTTGATTACGGTATTTTGCGCTGTGTGGTGAATGGGTTGGCATAGCCAAGGCTGCTTCAACAAAATTGCCCAAAGATATGGAGCATAATTCAACTTGAAAAACAGGAAGATTAAAATCTATTGGTCTACTTCTAAAAATAACGCGAG
>CAZPEE010000171.1:2666-5529 GCA_964585525.1 uncultured Cocleimonas sp. | reverse complement strand
TTGATGGAGTACCAGGGCTTATCATCAAACCATTAAGGATAATACCTATATGGCTGAGGTAATTATCTACACTTATCATAAGGACAGCATTGACGTTTCATGGATACATCTCAACAACTCTCAAATGAAGATAATTTACGCTTAAATGTTCTCCTGGCACAACCACTTCGTGCCATTCGCATCAATGAAAGCAGTATGACGGTGCATGCACTCACCGAACAAGGTGAAGCTAAAATAGTGCTCAACCCTACCCTGCCTGATGAACAGTATTTACGGCTGGTGCGAGAACTATTATCACTCAAGATTACCGGCTCACCCGGTGGCTACCCCGTATTTTTAAAACGCTGGACGCGCATGGGGCATGCCGATAATACACTGGAACATATGCTATTACTGGGAGAGCCCGAAGCGATTATTGCCGTTGTCTATTCCCCGGATATTAGCCACGATATTGGTGTACGCGCCTGGTGGGCACATCCTACCACCGAAGTTGCCATGCGCTTGATGGAATACCCTGCGGTCGCAAACGGTGAATTGGGTGTCGAACTTGCGGCTTACCTGATGGAGTTCCTTCCTTTTGAGGAAAAACAATTGAACATCGTCAACATGGTACGCCTGTGTCTACAGGGTGATTTATTAAGCGAAGAAGAAAAACAGAAATTATGGGCACGCGCTAAACGCAGAAACCCTTTTTACGTGGGATTCATGCATGCCGACCCGGCGCAAATCCCGCTTGAGCAGCCTCCGCATGCCGAACATGAAGCACTGTTGCAACAACTTGAACCACTTATCAACGAACAAAATATTTTTGCCAAAACACTCTGCGAGTTACTGTCGGAAAATGGCCAGAAATGGCTAACAACATTAAAACTTTCCTTAGTAAAACCCGTTGACCAGGATGTGATTATTTCCCTGTTTACCGCAATTAGCCGTTATTTTAAGCTACGCATCTGCGATCCTCGTGGACAGCGCGATGTTGAACAGGTACAACAGCAATGCCAAACCCTGCTTAAACAACCGGATGATGCTTTGGCAAACCTTATTGACACGCTCGATGATTCGCAACTTGAAAAGCTGGAAGCCATGCTATTTTTGGCTCAACTTGGTGAACACACACTGATCCCTATTTTTAGCGGCAACGATTCTGTGGGCACGGTCATGCGCAAGCGATTACTCCCATTAACAACACCTTTATTAGAGAAACTTGATATTCTGTTATAAAATCCCAATACTAACATTGTCAAAAAAACATTAAGCGGAATCAACCATGCCCTATTTTGTCTACAAAATCACCCAACCGACTCCGGTTGTCAAAAACCTGGATTTCCAAAAAGAATTTGAAACTTTCAAGGAAGCTAAAACCTACGCCCGCGGGATGCGCGCCGAGCTACCGCTAAATGGTGGGATTGAAGTAAAAATGATTCATGCAGCCAATCAGCTTCAGGCCGAAGAACTGCTCCTTGAAAAGCGTGAGAAAACGGTCGTCAAGGAATGGGAAAAGTAACATCCCTGCAACATGAATGAAGATGAATACCGCAGCACCTATAAGGAACTGAACCCCAACCGCTGTATTTTTGAAAAAGCCATCACCAACCAGCGCTGTGATTGCGAATTAAAACGCAAATTTGTCCTGGCGACACGCGAATGTGTCGCCTGTGAATCCGAGTCGGCGCTACGTCAATGCACATCCGTATTAGACAGTATGCGTAACAATGCCCGTTTCTCACTCAAAGTTGTTACCGTTGATGGCCCCATGCCACACAATAAGGAATTACAGGTTCAGGCAGGCGGCATGCTTGCACTGCAAACGATTTTATCCGACCCCGCTTCGCTGCAAAAAGATGATGGCCAAACACCAGAGATAGTAACCAATATCCATCAAACCATGCAGCAAGCTCTGCTAGAATACCAAATGATTGAAAAACTGCCTTATAGCGAGATCGTTAAAAGTATCGTAAGCTACCAGGCGCGCCCCAAGCGACGCAAAAAATAAACGAGAAATGCAAGCGATGATGAAACACTACCCGATATTTTTAAATCTAAAAGAGCAGCCATGTGTCGTCATTGGCGGTGGATCAGTCGCCAATCGCAAAGTTGATAGCCTGTTAGCCTCAGGCGCAACGGTAACGGTAGTGTCCCCCACAGTAACCCCCGATCTTGACCATAAACAAAAAGAAAAGATCATTCAGGTCATTCAACGTGAATTCAAAAACAGCGACCTGGACAATGCCTTTCTGGTCATTGCTGCAACCGATAATGCCGAAGTCAACACACAAATCGGTAAGCTGGCGCAGCAAAGCAACACGCTGGTCAATGTCGCCGACAACCCACAGCTCTCCAGCTTTATCGTACCTTCGGTACTGGATCGTTCCCCCGTGACCATTGCAGTATCAACCGGTGGTGCTTCACCGGTACTGGCTCGTCAATTACGCATGAGACTGGAAACCATGATTCCATCAGCCTGTGGTCACCTGGCGGGAATCACCGAAGAATACCGCGAGAAAGTCAAACAGCATTTCCCCACCTCCGAACAGCGCAAACAGTTCTGGGAATCCGCCTTAAAAGGCCCCTTTGCCGAACTGGTTTACGCCGGGCAAGAGGATTCAGCACGGCAATGGCTGGATGATTTACTGGACAAAGATCAGCTCAAAGACCCGGTGGGTGAAGTCTACCTGGTCGGCGCAGGCCCCGGCGACCCTGACCTGCTCACCTTCAAAGCAGTCCGCCTGATGCAACAGGCCGATGTGATGGTGTATGACCGGCTGGTTTCCAAGCCGATTCTGGACATGGCAAACAAACATGCCGAGCGATTATATGTGGGTAAAGAAAAAGACAACCACGCCGTGCCACAGGATAAAATCAA
>CAZPEE010000171.1:0-2566 GCA_964585525.1 uncultured Cocleimonas sp. | reverse complement strand
AAAGATGGCAGCATCAACCTTAACTGGGAACAACTCACCCAGGACCACCATACCATTGTGTTTTACATGGGGCTAACCGGCATCAAGGTGATTAGCGAACAGCTACAGGCTCACGGCATGTCCGGCGATATGCCTGCCGCACTGGTCGAGCAAGGCACAACCCGTAACCAGCGGGTGCATATCGGCACAGTTGCCACGCTACCCCAATTGGTAAAAGACTCAGGCGTACGCGCACCGACCCTCACCATCATCGGCGAAGTCGTTAAATTACACGATAAGTTAAACTGGTACGAACCGAATCGGCATGTACGCGAAACAGAATTCAGCCGTAACCATTGATTCAATCAGGAAAGATCAGCCATGAACGAAGTTAAAATCAATCTCGAAGACGCTTTCAAGCAAAACATGAGCGATGGCGATAGCTGTTCGGCAGCCGAGCCATTTGCACTACGCACCATTGACGACAGCATGGAACCCGAATTTGCCACCGGCTGCATCATTATCATCGACCCAGGCCATGTAGCGCGTGATGGCTCGTATGTCTTTGCGGTGGATAATAAAGGCGAATATATTTTTCGCCAGCTACGCATTAAAGACGGACGTTATTTCCTGGTTCCACTCAATGATTTATACGAAACCTTTGAAATCAAATGGGAACAAATAGAAGGCGTGATTACGCAACGCGCGGGTAAGCGGCGCACCTACCATAAACACTATGACTAACCAACGTTTATAAAAAAATAAACCTTCGTTATTTTCTGAGTGTCTGGTAATTACCCCGCAAGCATTTGTTCTAAAACAGGTTTGGTTTCCGGCATCTTACCTCGCCAGATCGAAAATGATTCCGCCGCCTGCTCCACCAGCATGCCCAAACCATTCATCACCTTTCCTGCGCCCTGGTCTTCGCACCAGTATTCAAACGCGGTTGGCTTACCACCGTACATCATATCGTAACAGTGGGCATCTTTGGCTAAACAATCCTCAGGTATCGGTGGCATAATACCTTGCAGGCTGGCAGCCGTGCCATTGATAATCAAATCAAATTCACCTTCAATCTGGTTAAAACCACCACCAGCCAACTCACAATTTTCGCGGATATCTTGCATATCCCCTGCCAGTTGTGTCGCACGTTCCGGTGTGCGGTTTGCGATAAATATTGCTTTAGGTTGCTGTTGTAAAAGTGGTTGCAATACACCCCGCACCGCACCACCTGCACCCAAAATCAAAAGCCGTTTACCCTGTAGGGTGCTTTGATGGTTCTGAACCAGATCACGCACCAGCCCGATACCATCGGTATTGGCACCATAAATAGTGCCATCCTCACGAAATACCAGTGTATTCACGGCACCTGCGCGTTTAGCATAATCGCTCAACTCATCAGATAATTCCCAGGCATCCTGTTTAAAAGGCACGGTGACATTCGCCCCCTGCCCGCCGCCTTCGCGAAAAGCTTCAATCGTTTCCCTGAACTCGTCAAGCGGCGACAACAAACCTTCGTACATAATATTTTCCCCAGTTTGATGGGCAAACAGTTGATGAATCATCGGTGACTTGCTATGCGCAATCGGATTGCCGATGACCGCGTATTTTTGTTGGGATTTATCCATAAATAGGTTCCTGAATATGTACGGGCATAGTAACAAATAAATACTGGCAAATTATACCTCCAGGCGCTATAAGTTATAGCATGACATTGAAAACATTTTCTCAAGAACTTGGCAACGGCATCACACTCATCGACTCCGGCTACATGCAGGGAGACATTGCTGCCATCTACCTGATGCAACAAGGTGGGCAATGTGCCATTATTGAAACCGGAACAAGCCACAGCGTACCACGGGTTATGGAGGTTTTATCAGAAAAAAACCTTACTCGGGAAGACGTCGCTTATGTGATACCAACCCACGTACACCTTGACCATGCCGGTGGTGCCGGGGAGTTAATGCAGCAGTGCCCAAATGCAAAACTGGTCATCCATCCCTATGGCGCAAGACACATGATTAATCCTGCCAAACTGGAAGCCGGAACCCGAGCCGTTTATGGTGATGCCCAGTTCCAGGCGCTTTATGGTACATTACGTCCGGTTGATAAAAACCGTGTTATCGAAGCACCCGATGCATTCAGCCTGGATTTTAACGGCAGGGAATTAAGCTTTCTGGATACACCCGGCCATGCGCGCCACCATTTTTGTGTGTACGATAAATACACACAAGGGATTTTTACTGGCGATACCTTTGGGCTTGCCTATCCACCGTTATCCAGCGCGGATGGAACCCCGTTCATTTTTGCCACTACCACACCAGTCCAGTTTGACCCGGACGCACTGATGAGTAGCATCGACAGGCTGATGTCACTCCAACCAGAACAGATTTATCTTACCCATTTTGGCATGGTTAAACCAACAAACGACGTGGTTAAACAACTCAAAGAAAGCATCCAGGTGTTTGTCAGGATTGCGCTTGAGCATAAACATGAAAAGGAACAACGGACTAAACGCATCCAGCATGCCATAAAACAGTATTTACTGGATGAACTTGCCAAAACATCCTGCAAACTGACACGCCAG
>CAZPEE010000170.1:0-5537 GCA_964585525.1 uncultured Cocleimonas sp. | reverse complement strand
AAGTCATTTGCGAAGCAAAGCACTAAATCTTTCAAGCAGTTACAACAACGCCATGTGCCATCACAGCTATGCAATTTACTCTGTAGCGCCTTTCATCCTATAGGTGAGTTCTGATAAAGCATTAACTTCCATGTAATTCATTATGTTATTGCTTGTAAAAGCGATCAACTGAGGATTCTAGGATTATCACCTTTCGAGTAAACAATAATACCCCTGATCATCATTTTCTGGTCAAAAGATAACATGGACATTAACCTCAAAAGCATTCATATTTAGGGGATGTCTATGAGACTTAACATTGCACTTCGCAATCTGGTAATCAGCCAGATTATTATTCTATTATTTTTAGTATTTGCCTATTTCGTCTGGTTTCCCCATTCTTTCCTTGAACTGGGTGGATTCACACGAACCGCATTCATGCTGATATTTGCTGATTTGATTTTAGGGCCACTACTGGTCTTTATTGTTTTCAAGGAAGGCAAGAAATACCTTAAATTTGATATTAATGTGTTACTTAGCATACAAATTATTGCGTTCTTATTTGGCGCACATTCTCTTTATTTAAAGCACCCGGCCTATGCCGTGTTTAAACATGACCGCTTTATTTTAACCAATGTCAGCCATCTTTACCCTCAACCTGGTTTACAGGAACAACTGACCAAAACTATTTTCTCGAAACCCCAACTGGTCACTACCAGATTGCCTGAAAATATGGCGGAGCGTATGAACCTGATGGTGAATGTCGATTTATTCGGTGCGCCAGATATTGAAAAACGCCCCAAATATTATACACCTGTTGTGAATGACCTAAGCGCATTGCTACAAAAAAGTTTACGCATCGAAAACATTCTTGCTGATAAAAACACCAAGAATAAACTACAAGCATTTATCAAGCAACACGGTGGCAAAGCCAGTGATTACGCCTACTTTCCATTAAGTGGCAATAATAAAAAGCAGGTCATCTGGGTGCTGGATCGCAACAATGCCGAGCCTGTAGGCATTATTGATAGCAACCCCTGGGCCATCAAACCCATACAACAAAAACGTATCCATACTGCCAGGCTTTAACCTAGAATCCTCAGTTGGGCAGGGTAAAGTGTATGGCTGTGGTGGTGCAGGGCTAGGCGTAACTGCGCGGAATAGTTATTCTCTTTCAAGCAGTTACAACAACGCCATGCGCCATCACAGCTATGCAATTTACTCTGTAGCGCTTTTCATCCTATGGGTGAATTCTGATATAGCATAAATTTCCAAATAATCCATTATGTTATTGCTTGTAAAAGCGGTCAACTGAGGATTCTAGGTTTAACTCAACAATAAAACCAACGAGATAACACAGTGAAACTAAGCGCCAAGGAATTTTCCAAGCTGGAACATAAATCCATCACACTGCTGGGCATGTCAGGTGTGGGCAAGACACACCTGTCTAACATTTTGCGGGAAAGCGACTGGTTCCATTATTCGGGGGATTACCGTATTGGCACGCGCTACCTCAACGAGCCGATCCTGGATAACATCAAAATCCAGGCGATGCAGGTGCCTTTTTTGCGCGATTTGTTGCGCACTGATTCGATCTACATTAACAACAATATCACTGTAGACCATTTAAAGCCGGTATCAACCTTTATCGGTAAACTGGGTGATCCTGAACTGGGCGGTTTATCGCTTGAGGTATTCAAACACCGCCAGGCACTGCACCTGGAAGCGGAAACCAGGGCGATGCAGGATGTGCCAGAGTTTATTAACAAGGCACGCCAAATCTATGGTTTTAACCACTTTATTAACGATGCTGGCGGCAGCCTGTGTGAGCTTGAAAACCCGTCCATCCTGGACATGCTTGCCGAACATACCGTGTTTATCTACATTCAGGCGAGCAAGCAAGACGAGCAACGGCTGATTGAGCGCGCCCAGACATCACCCAAGCCACTGTATTACCGCCCAGACTTTCTGGATCAACAGCTTGCCATCTACATGGCTGAAAACAAACTGGAATATGTCGCCATGATTAACCCGGACGATTTTGTACGCTGGGTGTTCCCACGGCTATTTTATGCGCGTATCCCGCGTTATGAGGCTATTGCCAAACAATACGGTTACACCATCAAAACCAAAGATTTGTACCAGATTCAATCCGAAGCTGATTTTCTGGGTTTGGTTGAAAAGGCGTTAGGAGGCTGATATGCCATTGGTCGAACACAACAAGCTACCCACCTTCGAGCGACTGCGCAAAGAAGGCCAGACCGTATTGCGCCCCGGCCAGGCAGCCAAACAGGATATCCGTGCACTGCATATCGGGCTACTCAACATGATGCCGGATGCCGCACTGGAAGCCACCGAACGCCAGTTTTTCAGGCTGATTGGTGAAAGCAACCCGATTGCACAATTTCATATGCACCCGTTTACACTGCCTGTGTTGAAACGCAGCGAAAAAGCACAAAAACATATTGACCAGTATTACGCCAGCTTTGAGCAGATTCAGTCAATGGGGCTGGACGCGCTGATTATTACCGGCGCAAATGTCACCCAGCCTAACTTGTCCGATGAAATTTTCTGGGAGCCTTTAAGCGAGGTTTTTGACTGGGCGCATCAAAACGTCACCTCAACGCTATGCTCCTGCCTGGCAACCCACGCATCGCTGGAATTACACTACAAGCAACCACGCCACCACCTGCGCCACAAACGCTGGGGCGTATTCTGCCATCGTGTCACCGACAAAACACATCCACTGGTGCATGGCATCAATACCCGTTTTGATGTGCCACATTCGCGTTTCAACCAGGTAGACCGGGAACAGTTTGAGTCAGCAGGGCTGCATGTCCTGGCAGTGAGCGCCGAGGCCGGTGTGCAAATGGCGGTTAGCCCGGATGGATTTCGCCGCGTCTATTTCCAGGGTCATCCCGAATACGACAGCATCAGCCTGCTCAAAGAATACAAACGCGAGGTGGGGCTATTCTCACTCGCCTACAACCGTGGTGAGCCAGTGGAATACCCGCCCTTCCCTGCAAATTATTTCGATACACACACACAGGCAATTTTTGAAGAATACCGTTATCGTTTGATTAAAGCGATTGACGAATCGACCGAACCACCGGCATTCCCCGAAGCGCTGGTACTGGATCATATCGACAATAGCTGGCACGACACGGCGGCTGCCATCATGGCTAACTGGATGGGGCTAACCTACCAGGTCACCAATATGGATCGCCAATTACCCTTTATGGAAGGTATTGACCCAGACGACCCGCTTGGGCTGAACCCGTCTGGAAAAAAATAGTTTGCATCGTGAAAAGCCCCGATAAAACAGGCGTTTCCCAACTGCACCTAACCCTGCTGGTGTCAATGTTGTCGATGATTGGCCCGTTCACCATCGATACCTACCTGCCCTCGTTTGCAAGCATGGAGCACGATTTTGGCGTATCCCGCGCACTAATGACACAAACGCTAGGCGCCTACCTGATGGCATTTGCCGTATCCACCTTGCTGTGGGGCGCAATCACCGACTGGATCGGCCGCAAGCCGGTAATACTGATGGCACTGGGTAGCTATTGCCTGGCATCTATCGCCTGCGCCAACGCCACCAGTTTTGAACAATTGTTAAGTTTCCGTATCCTGCAAGGACTGGGGATTGGCGGTTCGCTGATCGCCGCACGCGCCATGGTACGCGACCTGCTTGAAAGCGTTGAAGCACAAAAAGTGATGGCGCAGGCAATGGTACTGTTTGCCATCTCACCCGCCATCGCACCCATCGTCGGCGGCTGGCTGCACGATGCCTTCGGCTGGCGTTCGGTATTCTGGTTTCTGGCAATCTACGCCAGCGCCGTATTCCTGTTTAGCCTCACCAGCACACGCGAATCACTGCATCAAACCAAAAGAAATTCCATTCATATTCATAAGGTTAGCCAGGTTTATTTAAGTACCTTGAAAAATCCGCACTACCTGCGGCTGGTATTCACACTGGCGTTTGCCTTCTCCAGTTTTTTCCTGTTTATCGCAGGCGCACCGACCCTTTTACTCAATGTACTCCATATCCCGCCTGACCAGTTCTACATCCTGTTTATACCCGTCGTCAGTGGCATCATGATCGGCGCATTCCTATCCAGGACACTACTCAAACGAATCGGCAGCACCCACATGATCAACCTGTTCCTGGGCCTGATGTTGATCATCGCCACCAGCAACTTCGCCATCACCCATTTACTAGAAGCCAGCCTGCCCGTACTACTGATCCCACTGGTATTCTACTCACTCAGCCTCGCCACCATCATGCCACTCTTCAGCATACTGGTCATCGACTGCTTCCCCCACAACCGGGGCAGCGCCAGCGCCATGCAAAGCTTTATCCAAATGGGTTTTAACGGTTTATCCGTCAGCTTTATCGTCGCAATGCTCGGCGCACACCTGGCGAATTTTGCCACAGCCCAACTGCTGCTGGTCGGGGCTAGCGTAGCACTTTGGGTGTTTGACCAGTCCAGCTTTTCTCGTTCTTCAACTTAAGAAAGTCCTGAAGGAAAAGTAGGGTTTTTAAGCTATTCTTTTCGATTAGCCGCCAGGCATCGTCGCTTTTTAACAATATAATAGGCTAGAACATTCACTTCCAATACTCACGCCCCCCCATCATCCCATACAAAAATTGCTTCAAACCAACCAATAGACTATGCTAATCAGGCAGAAGCAGTCTATTTCTGATATCTTAGAACACTATACTATTTGAGATGGATAGAGGCTGTAGAAAAATCTGTTATGTTAAGAAAATAAATCAGTGCCAGTCCATATAAAAAGAAGGCGCACTACGCATAATATATGGAGAATACTTTATGAAAAAAATAATTATTATAGCATTTGCAACTTTGTTGTCTTCTTGCTCTTCAATGTCTACACTTGAAGATATTGAAAATAATAAACCATCAGAAATAGAAGTTGTAAATAAAGATATTTCAACAGTATTTAATGATATTGCACGAAATGCAAAATTTTGTTTCGCCAATAATTCTGCAACAAATTATACTGTTCATAGTAATCTAAATGGAAATTCTGGTGAAATAATTGTAATGACTGGTGCGGAACTTGTTTCAGCTAATATTTGGTTGGTTGCCCGTCTTGAAAAGCAGGGGAATAATACAAAAATAAAATATACTGCGGGAAATAGCATATGGAAAAGATGGGTAAATAAAATGAGAAGATGGGCTATTGGAAAAAGTGGCTGTTAAAAACATACCAAGTCGTTCAAATTAACCCACTTAAGTCTGGCTTCTTTGGAAGCATCTGATCACGTAATATGGACATCCAGCATTTGATGCAGAAAAGCAAGCCATTTATAACGCAGAGGTCTCGGACTACCGCAGTGTCGAGTAAATCGAAAAAAGCCAGATTTCTCCCCGCTTTCTCTGTGTTCTCCGCGTTGATTTTGGACAATATGTGAAGCTGATTTTTTCAGAAAACCATTCAGGTACTCATTGTGATTTTTGAAATTCGTCATTAACCTTATCAATATACTGATATTATTAAATTTTTTGCAAAAACCATCTCATACCTCTCAA
>CAZPEE010000169.1:0-5556 GCA_964585525.1 uncultured Cocleimonas sp. | reverse complement strand
AATCATTAACCATGCGGATATCGCCCGTAATTTCCATCTTGCCTTCGCCATCATATAGGACAACATAACGCCCTGTAGGAAAGTGTTTGGTTAAACGCCAGGTGCTTGTTACGCTGGTAAAAACAGGTGCTTCTTCCGGGGCAGGAAGGCTACGCACCCAGCCATTACCATCCAGTTGAAGCTGATCCTGTTCTTGCGTGTTTAATGAGGTTTTACGTGTGCAACCCGGATCAATGGGGCGGTTTGCGCGCCAGTCATATGCACAGGAGGTAAACCAACCTCTGGAAATTTTAAAAATATCCGTAAAAGGAATTGATGATGTCAGTTTGCCGAGGCTTCCGACATTGATGCCAAGTTTGGGGTTATCACTGTAGCGCGCTTGAGCGGCCTGGGTAAACGTAAGCGTAATAAATACTAGTAACAATGCAGAAATAATTGTTCGTTTCTGTTTCATCAATGACTTAGTGGACATATTCTCTCCGTGAATATCTTATTTTTTTATTTCAATCTATTAGCCTGGCAAATTTTAATGACCCGGTAATAGTATGAAAGACTACCTTATTTTCATAGAAGTTTCTCAGGAATAGTACTGATTTTTAACACAAATTTATTCGTAACTACTCTGCTTGCCCTCTTATTTGCGCCAACTCTACGTTGGAAGTGCTCATTTACACGTGTAAACTGCGCGCTTCCGCCTTGATTTGGCGCAAAACGAAGGCAATCTGAGCAGTTACCAGCATTGATTTGAGTAGTGACATTTATTCATTCTCTGCTTCCAGTACGGCAATGCTGATTAATTTTCCCATAGCGCCATCAAAATTATCCCAATTTTTATACTTTTCCATTTTTTTTACGATGATTGGCTTCATTTCAAAAGACTCCAGATCATCATCTAACAGCGTTTTACTGGTATCATAAATGGTAAACAAAAAATCATGGAAATTGCTTAATATTTCTTTTCCACCTGCGGGGCCATGGCCTGGCACGACAATATCAATGTCTAATTTAAGCGCTTTATCCAGTGCTGCCATACTACCAACATAACTACCATCATCCAGCCTTGGCATGCGCTGGTTAAAAGCGTTATCGCCACTAATAAAAACCTTGTCTTGTACAATCTCGAACATCGCATCTGTTTTGGTATGGGATATCTTGCTCAGGTGCGTTTTGATGGTGATATCATCAACCTTTATTTCTTCGCCGTCCTTGAGTGCAATTGCCGGAATAATTGCTTTTGTGCCTTTACTAATGCCTTTGGTGAGATTTTCCATCACCTTAATCCAGTTTTCAGCCTCACCGGCCTTTGCTTCTTCAATCATCACAGGATGTGCATAAATTTTTACCTCTGGATTAGCCTCAAAAAAAGCCTCATTGCCCAGCCAGTGGTCTCCATGAACGTGGGTATTAAATACATGGGTAACCGGTTTGTCAGTCTGTTTCCGGATTTGTTTAAGTAAGGCCCGACCCACATGGACACTTGATCCTGGATCGAAAACAATGACATTTTTCTGTGTGATAACAAACACCGGGTTATTCATAAAGCCTTTGTTTTCCGGGCTTGGCAAACCAGTTGGACCAAATACCGCCCAAGTATGTGCCGCTATTTTTTTGGCAGGATAAGCATCCATGATGCCATCATGTTTTGAAGGCGGTGTAACGTTTGCAGAATTTGCAAAAAGCGGGGTAAAACTTGCCGAAACGAAAAATAAACTTAAAAACAATGCTTTAATAATAGTATTCATTCTTGTATATCTCTTCTATTCAGATGAAAATCATGATACTGAAAAAAAACAGGAATACCAGAAATAGATGAAAACGCAATGGGAAGAAAGATACCAGCAACAAAAAACAGGTTGGGATAGGGGCGAAAGCAGCGCCAATCTGCTGTACTGGATTGATAATAAATTAATAGAGCCCTGCAGGATACTGGTGCCGGGTTGTGGCAATGGTTATGAAGTCATCACTCTTGCCGAAAAGGGTTATGAGGTGGTTGCGATTGATATCGCGCCTACACCGATCAGCAACCTTAAAAAAGCATTGCAGGAAAATGGATTAAAAGCGACATTGATTCAGGCGGATTTTTTTGACTGGAAAACAGAAGAACCTTTTGATGCGATTTACGAGCAAACCAGTCTGTGTGCGCTCCCGCCAGAGTTATGGACTCAATACGAGGCCTGCTTATACAGCTGGTTAAAACCTGGTGGAAAAGTGATGGCACAATTCATGCAAACCGGCAAGCAAGGTGGCCCACCGTATCATTGTGAGGTCAGCGACATGGAATCCTTATTTAATGAGCAACGCTGGAAATGGAGCGAACAACACTACACAGGTGTCATGCACTCAAAATATAAAGCAGAAAAATTATTTTTGCTTGAAAAAAAGTAAACGAAAGAAATTTCAGAAGTGTTTTGTGAAAAAGAAAGAATGGTGGCCCGAGGTGGAATCGAACCACCGACACGAGGATTTTCAATCCTCTGCTCTACCGACTGAGCTATCGGGCCAAAGAAACTTTAGACTGCGTATGAAGTAGGCTTACCTACACGCGAGGGCGCTATTAGAGCGGTTTAGGGTTTGCTTGTCAAGTCAGATCAAATAAAAAAAACGGGCATTAAATTGATACCCGTTTTGGGAAAAAGAAATCTTAAAAATTACTTTGCGGGTGTTATTGTCCGTGGGTTGATTGGCGCAAAACGATAACCATATGGCGCATAGCCTGGTGCAGCCTGGTAGCCTTGTTGAGTATTGTAATTCACCATGGGTGCAGGTGGCGCTATAGAGTAGTTTCTATTTGTGTTATTCCAGCCAGGCATGTTAAACCCGGACGATTGGTTGAATGGCCGGGTAAAACCATGACCATTGTTCCAGGGCATCGTAAATCCATTGGCATTATTATTCCACGGCATATTCCAGTTATTCCCGCGATGATTATTATTCCATGGCATATTAAAACCCCGGTTTCCATTAAAGGAATTGTTATTCCAGGGCATATTCCAGCTATTGTTCCCGCCATTGCGATAGCTGTCGCTTAGGCCTTGCCCATTACCAGAGGCATTTGCAGCGGTATTGCCTTGAGCATTACCCTGGCCATCCAAATTGCCATTGCCATGGGTTTGCCCGGCAACATTTCCTTTGCTTGACATGTCTGTTTTGCCTTTGGCTTTAATATTTAACGTAAAATCAATTTCACCATCCGCATCGCCTTTCATTTTTCCCCAACCATTAGCTTTGCCGTTAACATCACCCGCGGTGTTTCCCTGGGCATGGCTATTTCCTTGCAGATTGCCATAACCTCTGGCATTTCCGGAACCATTGTTAAAACCATCTGACCAGTCGGCTGAGGCTGTCGTTGTAGCGATTATTGAAGTAATTAACAATGCAGTCGAAAGCGCCATTAAGGTGGTGACGTTTAGCGTGTGAGTCATTGCTGTAGTTGAAGCTGTGATTGAAAAGGGTGTTGTGCGGGCTGTTGATCTGGAAATGGTTTTCATGAGAACTCTCCTGGCAGTTAAGACTGGAAGTGCGGATGGCATGTGTGCGTGTAGGACACTTCCAATAACGATTATTAGAATATGCTAATATTCTCACATTGTAAAGGATTTTGTGATGCCACTACAAAACAGGTTCTACTTTGAGAATTGCGCCATTCACCGAAATAACACGAACCTGTGAGCCTTCCGGGCAATCCGGCCCAATTGCTTTCCAGGTACTTTCGCCGACTTTAATGCGTCCCTCACCATTTTTGATTGCTTGTTGAACTTCATAGACTTTGCCAATCAGATCATCACTGCGTTCATTCAGAGTAGGTTGGTCAGTCGCAATGGGATGATGCTGGAACCACATGCGCCCTGCTATAACGGCTAAAATACCGGCAACCGCAAAAATAATAAATTGTGTCTGCCAGGCCATGTCAGGTAGTACCAGTAGTATTGCCCCTGTTGCTGCTGCGGCAAAACCTATCCACATTAAGAAAACGCCCGGACTAAGCATTTCCAGAATAAAAAGCACAATGGCAAAAATCCACCAATGCCAAAACTGCAAATGATCAAAAATACCGCTTGTTAATTCTGTCATTACGAGCCCTTGCCTTTAAATGCATCTTTGGTGATTTCGCTGATACCAGCAATAGTTCCCATCAAACTGGAAGCCTCAAGTGGCAGCATAATAACTTTCTGGTTTTCCGCAGATGCGATATCTTTGAGTGCCTCGGTGTATTTTTGCGCAACAAAATAATTAATCGCCTGGATATCACCTTTGGCAATTGCCTGCGATACCATAGACGTTGCCCTGGCTTCTGCTTCGGCAAGGCGCTCCCGCGCTTCAGCATCGCGAAAAGAGGCTTCTTTCTGGCCTTCTGCATTGAGTATTTGTGATTGTTTAACACCTTCTGCATTCAGGATACGTGCCTGTCGTTTTCCTTCTGCCTCAAGAATTAAGGCGCGTTTTTCGCGCTCTGCTTTCATCTGGCGACCCATTGCTTCGACCAGGTCATGTGGCGGATTGATGTCCTTAATTTCGATTCGAGTGACTTTGATGCCCCAGGTAGATGCGGCATCATCAACAACCATTAACAATTTAGAGTTAATGGTATCGCGTTTGGATAGTAACTCATCAAGCTGCATGGAACCCATTACGCTACGGATATTGGTCATGGTAATATTTAAAATAGCACGGTACATATCATTAACCCGGTAAGCCGATTTTGCCGCATCCATCACCTGGAAAAACACCACGCCGTCGGCACTGACCATGGCGTTGTCGCTAGTGATAACCTCCTGCTGTGGCACATCGACAACCTGCTCCATCATATTGACCTTGGCACCAATTGATTCATACAAGGGGATAATAAAACCGATACCAGGCTTTAAGGTACGTGTATAACGACCAAAACGTTCTACCGTGTATTCCATACCCTGGGGGACTTTCTTTACTGTTAAAACGAGGAAAACAATAGCGAATATGACAAGGGCAATGACTAGGTTTTCAGCACTCATGGATAGCTCCTTAGGGTGATTTATTATAAAAATTGTTAATCAGATTATGGCGGTAAATTGAAAAATATCAAGATTTGTATTAATCCTACAGAGATGTAATAGGTAGGGCAATACCAGGAGCAATTGCCGAGGCGTAACTGTGCGGAATGGTTATTACCTTTCAAGCAGTTACAACAACGCCATGCGCTATCACAGTTATGCAATTTACCCTGTAGCGCTTTCATTCCATGAGTGAAATTTTAACAAAATATTAATTTTCATATAATTCATTATCTTATTGCTTGTAAATAGCGGTCAACTGAGGATTCTAGGTTCAAGGCTTTAGTAGCTGAGCAGGGTCAAAATCAACGGGGACTGCTTGCTTGTTGCTTTTTAGCATTCAGAAGCCACTTTTTTTGATTTCAATAGGTGTATTTTCAACCCGCATTTCTACGTGGTTGCCTATCACCTCAAATGATATTTGACTGCCCTTTCTAATCCCCAATTTTTGGCGTACCGACTTAGGAATGGTGACTTGCCCTTTGCTGGTTACTGATGTTTGTTGCATTTTACTCACCTTTAATTT
>CAZPEE010000168.1:0-5611 GCA_964585525.1 uncultured Cocleimonas sp. | reverse complement strand
CCTAAGGGTGAAGCTAAGATTTTTTAAAATCCCGTGCTAAACCAATATCTTACGCTCTGTTATCCGCATTGAAGTCGCGGACTCAGGTAATACTGTCGTCACAGCATCAGTCTATTTTGCATTCTTCTCCTCGGCTTTTTTATCAGCCTCACTTGACTTATTTGCATCGTCACAGACCGGAAGTGTTAGTTTTGCTTTATCTTCCTCGGTCATTGCATCCACATCAGCTTGTGAAATACACTCAATGCTAACAGCATCACCATCAACGACGGTGACATTTGATGCCCCCTCCGTGACTTCTGGTACTCCTTCCGTTTTAGCAAATGACGAACTTGAAACCGCCATGACTGCTAATGTCAAAAGTGATGTTGATAGTGCTGTTTTCATAATAGTCATAATGTACTGCTCCTAAATTTTAAAAAAAGAAGCTGACCATGAAGCAGCTGGAAACTAGGGATTTAACAACCTAAACTGATCACAGTCGCTTCGCAGATTAGGACTGGCATGTTTATTTATAGTTCCATGTTTTTTAATTCGCGAGTATAAATCCAGGTATGGAATTTGCTATCACAAACCTTAATTATTTGTTCTATAAGCAATAATTTATACCCAATGCATTGCTGATTTTTTTTACAATTATTTTTGTAAAAACGGAAAAACGGGTATTCATTTACCATGCCTTCCATGGTATTTCACAATGACCCTGCTACCCGCTGGCGCACGCATTTTTAATACGCCATCGAAATGCCAAAGCCTGCTATTACCATATTTTCGATGGGTTCGTGCCTTAATAATTTCCAGTTCTGTTCCATCCTTTCCTAGCAACACCAAATGAATATGCCCCGGAATCGTGATTCGCTTACCCGATGTCACTTTTTTCACGACATTTCCACTGATGTGCAATCCTTTTGCAATTTTTCGCGTATGAATATCGCTAAACACAACTTGCCCGGAATCATCCAGCTGAATCGTTGGTTTTACCGTGCTAAAGGGCGTACAAGCCGACAGTAAAGCAAGTAAACTAGCTAACAGAAAATGACTAAAAAATGTGCTTGATACTAGTTTTGCCATAATGATAATTTCCTTTATAAAGTATGCAGTCAGTTTACCTGTTAATCTGAGAATTTACGCCTTGAAAATATTTCATACAAGGCTGGCAATACAAATAACGTGAGTAAAGTAGAAGACACCAGCCCACCAATCACGACTGTCGCCAGCGGTTTTTGCACTTCAGAACCTACCCCGGTTGCCAGTAACATCGGAATCAACCCCAGCGCTGCGATGGATGCGGTCATCAACACCGGTCGCAAGCGTGACATGGCACCTTCAAATACGGCGGTATTGACCTCTGCCCCGCCTTCGCGTTTCTGGTTTATCGCGTTCACCATCACCACGCCGTTTAATACGGCCACACCAAACAGTGCGATAAAGCCGATGGAACCCGGCACAGAAAGGTACTGACCGGAAATCGACAAGGCAGCGATACCGCCAATCAAGGCTAAAGGTACATTCAGCATGATCAGCAAAGCCTGACCTACCGAGCTAAAGGCGAAATAAAGGAGTAAGAAGATCAGGCCGAGTGAGAGTGGCACAACAATCATTAAACGCTTTTGCGCACGCTGCTGGTTCTCAAACTGGCCACCGAACACGACTGTATAACCCGGCTGTAAATCAATCTCCTTGTTGATGCGTGTACGCAATTCAGACACCAGACCACCCATGTCGCGGCCTTCTACATTGGACTGGATCACCACACGGCGCTGTACATCGTCACGACGGATTTGTGGCGGCCCGGATTCAATATTCACTCCAGCAACCTCGCGCAACTTGACCCAGGCACCCTGCGGCGATTTAAGCACCAGATTGCGGATCGCTTCGACATTGTGGCGATACTTTTCATCCAGGCGGATATTAATATCATAACGCTCGTTACCATTAATCACCTGCCCGGCTTCGATACCACCAATAGAATCCGACACCAACGACATCACCTGTCCTACCGGAATACCGTAGCGTGCCAGGGCATCACGGTCAGGTCGAATAACCAACTGCGCCTCACCTGCGATTTGCTCCATCTCGACACCCAGTGTACCCCTGGTTTTTCGCAAAAGTGCTTCGATTTCCTTGCCTGTTTTGGCAAGGGTAGCCAGATCAGGCCCAAATAGCTTTACCGCAAGCTGTGCTTTTACGCCGGATAACAATTCATCCACACGGGTTGCAATCGGTTGTGAGAAAGAGAACAGCAAGCCCGGATAACTGGACATTTTTTCTTCCATCAGTTTTTGCAATTCCTTGCGGTTTTTGGCACTGGTCCATTCGGATACCGGTTTTAAACCAATGAAAATTTCAACATTGGATACAGGCTCAGGATCGCCACCGATTTCAGCTCGTCCGATACGCGATGAAGCATACAGCACCTCCGGGAAGGTCATCACTTCCTTTTCCAGTTGTTGTGCGACTTTCAGCGACGTTGCCAGACTTGAGGATGGCGCAAGCGTCACACGCACGTTGATGGTGCCTTCTTCCAGCTCCGGTACAAACTCGGTGCCCAGTGTAGTTGCCAGCCACAGCGACCAGCCAAACAGGCTCAAAGCACCGATAACAACCAGCCAGCGCAATTTGACAGACAGCTTAAGCAGTGGCCGGTAAATCCATTCTAGCACCTTCATGATAGGGCTATTGATGTGTTTAACATGGGAGTGAAACAACCAGCTCGCCAATGCAGGAACAACCACCAACGCCACCAGCAGGGATGCCAGCATCGCCAGCACGATTGAAATCGCCATTGGCTGGAATAGCTTGCCTTCCACGCCTTGCAAGGTAAAGAGTGGCGAAAACACGATGATAATAATCATTACCGCAAAGAAGACCGGCCGCCCGACCTCTTTTGCAGATTCCTGAATCAACAGACCAATACGTTTTTCACCATCGCGGGTATGTTCGGTCAGGCGGCTAAAAATATGTTCCATCATCACCACCGATCCATCTACCATCATACCGATAGCGATTGCCAGTCCGCCCAGTGACATCAAATTTGCCGAAATATTCCAGTAAACCATCATCATGAGCGCCAACCCTATGGAGATTGGCACTGAAATCAGCACTAACAACGTTGCCCTGATATTCAAAAGGAACAGCATCAGCACCACCATGATCAAAACAAAGGCTTCCAGGAGTGCTTTAGTCACCGTTCCTACTGCCTTATCGACAAGTTTCGACTGATCGTAAAAGGGTTCAATGGTAACGCCATCGGGTAAGGCCGTTTGAATCGCCGGTAAACGATCCTTGATGCCGTTAATCGTTGCATTGGTATTGGAACCCATGCGTTTTAGCACGATGCCCACCACCACTTCACCCAGGGATTGTGGCTTGCCCTCCTTATCACGGTTAATCATGGTCACTGCACCCTGGCGGATCTCCGCACCAAAGGCAACATTGGCAACATCGGCGACACGCACCACATTACCATCAACGGTTTTAAGCGGCACATTGCGAATATCTTTCAAACCATCCTCGCCGCTACGAATCCAGCCAACGCCACGGATTATCAATTGCTCATCAAAACGATCCAGATACCAGCCACCAGCATTACGGTTGTTGTTCTCAATGGATTCTACGACATCTTCGCTATTAAGGTCATAAGCCAATAGCCGTTCCGGGTCGATCTGCACCTGATACTGGCGCACTTCGCCACCAAAGGAAAGCACATCGGTTACGCCATCCACCGG
The DNA here is from genome assembly GCA_964585525.1 of uncultured Cocleimonas sp. Classification (GTDB taxonomy): domain Bacteria; phylum Pseudomonadota; class Gammaproteobacteria; order Thiotrichales; family Thiotrichaceae; genus Cocleimonas. Next base: position 1,883 of record CAZPEE010000168.1, on the reverse strand, counting down.
CATAATCAATAATTTTACCACCCAGTCGTTGAGGCTCCTCAGTGCAATAGCATCATATTTAGGGTCATCGGAACGTAACATATACTGGAAAATCTGCCCCAGCCCGGAAGTATTCGGGCCAATTTCAGGCGTACCGACGCCCGCTGGAATATCTTCCCTGGCAGCCTGCAAGCGCTCAAACACCAGTTGCCGTGCAAAATAAATATCCGTACCTTCTTTAAAGACGACAGTAATCACCGACAAGCCCGTTTTGGAAATGGAGCGCACTTCTTTCACGTCGGGCAAAGCATACATGACCGCTTCAATCGGGAAAGTAATCAGTTGTTCCACTTCTTCAGAAGCCAGACCACGTGCCTCGGTATTGATTTGCACCTGGATATTGGTCACATCCGGAAAAGCATCCAGATTCAGTTTGGGCAGAATCATATAACCACCCACCAACGTTGCCAAAAGAGCCAGCACAACCAGCAGGCGGTTTTTGATTCCTGCATCTATTATAGCGTTTAACATAACTATTCCCTTTTTAATTTTTAGTGGTTATGGACTGAAAAGCCGCTTTTAGCCAGTTCAGACTGCACGAAAAAAGCACCCTTGCTGACAATGGTTGTACCCGGTTCAACACCATCAATGATCACGGTGTCACCCAGGTTTTCAACAATCTCGACTTCTTTGGGTACAAAACGCCCCGGAGCCTCTTCGACAAACAACATCCAGTCGCCATCTGCGCCACGTAATACTGCCTCGGCAGGTACGGTTAAGGCTTCATGTGTTGATTTGGCACTGATACGGGTCTTCACAAACTGTCCCGGATAAAGTGATGCGCCCGCTGTATCAACCTCTATACGCACCGGCAAGGTACGGGTTTTCTCATCAATCAAACGGCCAATTGAAATAACCTTGCCTTTAAGCGTCTTACCATCCACATCAATTGTCGCCTTTGAGCCAACCCGAATCTTACTGACATCATTGGGCTTGATATTGGCCTCAACCCAGAGATGACCCATGTCGCTGATTACAAACAACACATCTTCGGGGTTAACCACCTGGCCCAGCACAAAATCATCCTTGATCACCATGCCGGACTGTTCGGCACGTAGCTTGTAATGCTTTTGCACAAAGGCTGGTGAGGTTTTTTTGGGTTTTCCCAGTTGCTTGATTTTTGCGCGGCTTTGCTGATACGCCCTTAATTTGGATGCTGCCTGATTGCGTGCGATTTTTGCTGCAGTGAGGCGCTTTCCTGCAATGGCATCTTTACCAAGGGAACGCAAACGCTTCCAGGTTGCATTGGCCGCTTCCAGTTCACCTTTCGCCTGTGCAATATTGGCTTCCATTTCCGCGATGGTGGTAGCGATTGAAGCGTTGATATCTGCCCTGGTCAGCGTATCGGCTGAGACACTGGCTTTGACATCAGGCGAGGTAATGGTATGCAAGGTCACCAATAACTGCCCTTTTTTGACCTGGTCACCCAATCGTACATGGCGTTTCTCAACACGTGTGGTAATCGGTGGCGATACCTTAATGGTTTTATATTGATTGAGTTTGACTTCGCTTAAGGCGCTGATCTGGTTACTAACAGATTGTTTTTCAAGGCGCATGGTCTGGATGCCGGCCTTGCGCATATGATCTTTGCTCAGCTCCACATCGGATGCAGACTCGCCGTGGCCATGCCCATCATCCCCACCTTCTTTGTGTTTCTCTTCTTGTTTTTCAGCATCCTTTTCATGCTTATCAGCGGCTTCATGCTCATGTTTGGCTTCTTTTTCATGATCATGCGCAACATTATCTTCATGTACTTTTTTGTGTTTTGTTTCATCGTGCATCGTTTCAGTTAGCGCATGCTGATGATCTTCTGCAAGCACTCTGCTATTGATGAAAAATAGTGT
>CAZPEE010000167.1:0-5639 GCA_964585525.1 uncultured Cocleimonas sp. | reverse complement strand
TGGGGTTGCTTTTTCTGGTTAAACCAGCCATCACCATAAGGTAAGCGGAAGATGGGCGGTTGTGTCGTAAAATACGGCGTTAACAACTGTTTGGAATGATGAATCGTTTGCGCTAATTGTTCGGGTGTCAGCCTGGAATGATGATAATGCTCGTAACTGTGCGAACCGATATCATGCCCTTCCCGCTTGATGCGATTTAGCGTGGCAACACGCTGTTTACAAAGTTCCAGGTGTTTTCCTGGCTTGTATTTGCCACAATCAATTTTATTGCCCAGAATAAAGAACGTTGCCTTGATATTTTCGCGTTTCAAAATATCCAGAATCTGTGGTGTAACACTGCCGACACCATCATCAAAACTCAGGCTAATCTGGTGTTTTGTTGCAGGACAATGGTATTTGGCGCGCACCGCCTGACAATCTACACCAGAATGGCTAACAGGCGCCATTTGCGTGGCAAATAGTGGGCTGGCAAAACAGAGTGCCAGAACAGACAATATGTATTTTTTCATCCTAAATCCTTATTTGCTAAACACCGGCCAAGAACACAGGCTAAGACCGATACTCGGCATTAATACTGACATATTCATGCGATAGGTCAGACGTCCAAACCGTTGCATCCTCATCCCCTGCATTCAGCTGGATACGGATGTTAATTTCATCCTTGTCCATTTCAGCCTGTCCCTGTTCTTCCTTGTAACTATCGAGTGGTTCACCGTTTTCCAGTAACTGTGTATCACCAAGCCACAGGGATAGTTTGCCAACATCCAGGTCTTTAACGGGTGCTTTACCAATTGCCATCAATAAACGTCCCCAGTTCGGGTCACTGGCGAACAAGGCCGTTTTAACCAATGGGGAACGTGCGACCGAATACGCAATTTCCTTGGCGTAGCGATAATCTGGCGCGGCTTCGACCTTGATGGTGACGAATTTGGTTGCACCCTCGGCATCACGGATAATTGCTTGTGCTAATTGCTGGCAAACAGCGTTGATCGCATTGATAATCTCAGCCTGGTTATCCTTATCCAGTGTGACACCGGATTTTCCGGTCGCCATGAGTATCAATGAATCATTGGTTGAGGTATCGCCATCAACGGTAATGCTGTTGAATGAATCTCGCACAGCATCGTTTAATATCTTTTGCAACGTATCCTGCCCTATCCCGGCATCCGTTGCGACATAAGCCAGCATAGTTGCCATATTCGGCTCAATCATGCCCGCACCTTTAGCCATGCCTGTGACATTAATGGTTTTACCATTTATTTTCAATGATTTGCTTGCAGCTTTTAAGGTTGTATCTGTAGTCATAATCGCCCTGGCAGCCTGCAACCAGTTATTATCGCCAAGGCTTTCAATCAGGGCCGGCACTTGCTCAACGATTTTCCAGTAAGGTAGCTGCTCACCAATCACACCCGTTGAAAACGGCAGAATGCTATTCAGTGCTGTCATGGTCTGTTCGGCAACTTCAGCACAAATCATGCGTGCCGAAGTAAGCCCTTCTTCACCGGTTCCTGCATTGGCATTGCCGGCATTGATAACCAGGTAGCGAATACCGTCAGTTTGTTCAAGGTGTTCCCGGCAGATAATAACCGGCGCAGCACAAAATGCATTCTGGGTAAACACGCCCGCCACGCTGGAACCTTCCGCCAGTTCAATCAGGGTTAAATCATCGCGCCCTGTATAACGAAGCTTCGCCTCAATACTGCCAAGGCGAACGCCTTTAACGGGCAACAGAGAACTTGGGGCGCTATAGTTAACAGCCATTTTAACTTCCTAAATGATATACATTCATTCTATCCAGACTACTCAGATTGGCTGTGCAATCAAGACAGTTTACCGTGACACTGTTTATATTTTTTGCCTGATCCACAGGGACAAGGCTCATTGCGACCCACTTTTTCGACTTCGCGCTTAAATGGCTTCATGGCTTCGGGTGTAAATTCATCCACCGCTTCGGCGGCGGACAACACATCTTCGGCTTCATTATGGACAAAATCAAGATCCATGTCCTTTTCGTGATCCTGCTGGTATTGTTGCTCAAGTTGATCCACTTCATCCGGCATGGTGATTTCCAGTTTGGTCAGGAAAACCACGACATCATGCTTGATCTTACCCAGCATCTGTTCAAACATTTCAAAGGCTTCGCGCTTGTATTCCTGCTTGGGGTCTTTTTGTGCGTAACCACGCAGGCCAACGCTCTGGCGCAAATAATCCATTGAGGCAAGGTGTTCTTTCCAGTGCGTATCCAGCACATGCAACATCACATCACGCTCCAGGCGGCGCATGTTTTCTTCGCCGATGAGTGCTTCTTTCGCCTTGATTGCGCTGGCAATTTCTTCATGGATTTTGTCACGCAAGGTTTCCTCATGCAAATTATCATCTGCGTCCAGCCAGCCCTGAATATCCAAATCCAGTTCCATTTCGTCTTTGATGGTTTTGCTTAAGCCTTCAATATCCCATTGTTCATCCAGGCTATTGGGTGGAATATACTGGTTGATCGTCGTATCCACCACATCATAGATAAAGGATTCAATGTCTTCGGCAACATCGGCAGCTTCGAGCAATTCTGAGCGCTGATCATAAATCACTTTACGCTGGTCATTGGCGACATCATCATATTCAAGCAGGTTTTTACGAATATCAAAGTTATGCCCTTCAACCTTGCGCTGTGCATTTTCGATGGACTTTGAAACCATTTTGGCTTCAATCGCCTGGCCACGTTCCATACCCAGGCGCTGCATGATTGCCTTGACCCTGTCGGAGGCAAAAATCCGCATCAGGTTATCTTCCAGAGACAGGAAGAAACGCGATGAGCCAGGATCACCCTGACGCGCTGCACGTCCACGCAACTGGTTATCAATACGGCGTGATTCGTGGCGTTCAGTACCAATAATGTGTAAACCGCCTGCCTCAATCACGGCATCATGGCGTTTTTGCCAGTCGGATTTAACTTTGGCTATTTCAACTTCACTGGCATCCTCACCGAGTGTTTTTAATTCGGCTTCCAGCGAACCACCCAGCACAATATCCGTACCACGACCCGCCATATTGGTGGCTATGGTTAAGGCACCGGGGCGGCCGGCGTTTTCAATAATATGTGCTTCACGCTCATGCTGTTTTGCATTCAAAACCTCATGGTCAATACCCATCTTGTTCAACAAGTTAGAAAGGATTTCCGAGGTTTCAATAGAAGCTGTGCCGACCAGGACGGGTTGCTGTTTTTTCTGGCAATGTGCGATTTCTTTGGCAATCGCTTCGTATTTTTCTTCTTCGGTCATATAAACCAGGTCATTGCCATCAACCCTGGCTAAAGGCTTGTTACCGGGAATCACAACGACTTCAAGTCCGTAAATTTCCTGTAATTCGAATGCTTCGGTATCAGCCGTGCCGGTCATGCCGGATAATTTATTATACAAACGGAAATAATTCTGGAAAGTGATTGATGCCATGGTCTGGTTTTCGGCATTAATATTCACACCTTCTTTGGCTTCAACCGCCTGATGCAAGCCTTCTGACCAACGGCGGCCGGGCATGGTACGGCCGGTAAACTCATCAACAATCACAATTTCGCCATTGCTGACGATATAATCCACATTCTTCTGGAACAGGTTGTGTGCGCGCAAGGCCGCATTAAAATGGTGCAGCACTGAAATGCTGTCATTATCATAAAGGCCCTGGCCCTTTTGCAATATACCGGCTTGTTGCAGTAACTTTTCTGCTGTTTCGTGGCCATCGTCAGTGAGAAAAATCTGTTTGCTTTTCTCATCAACCGTAAAATCGCCCGGCACAGTGACTTCATCATCTTCACCTTCCTGGCGTTTCAGGCTGGGTACGATTTTATCAATGGCAGCATAAAGCTCGGAGGAGTCTTCCGCTGCACCAGAGATAATCAGTGGCGTCCTTGCCTCGTCAATCAGGATCGAATCCACCTCATCGACGATCGCAAAATTCAGCTCGCGTTGTACCCGTTCTTCTTTGGCAAATGCCATATTGTCACGCAGGTAATCAAAGCCGAATTCATTATTGGTGCCGTAGGTAATATCTGCCGCATAGGCAGCTTTGCGCTGCTCATGGTCTAGCCCATTGATAATAACGCCGGTCGTTAAACCGAGAAAACCGTAGACTTTAGACATCCACTCTGCATCACGCTGTGCCAGGTAGTCATTCACGGTGATAACGTGGACACCTTTACCCGGCAATGCATTCAAGTAAGCCGCCAGTGTTGCCACCAGTGTTTTACCTTCACCGGTACGCATCTCGGCAATTTTGCCATCATTGAGTACCATGCCACCGATTAATTGCACATCATAATGGCGCATACCCATGACACGCTTACCTGCTTCACGTACCACGGCAAAAGCCTCTGGCATGATATCCAAAAGCTTCGCACCCTGTTTTAACTTTTCACGAAACTGATCGGTTTTTGCACGGAGTTGTTCATCACTCAAGGCAGATATTTCATCCTCAAGAGCGGTCACTTTATTGGCTATACTGGTGTAACCTTTAACCAGCCGGTCGTTGCGGCTACCAAAGATTTTTTTGGCGACTTTACCTAACATAATATTTTATTTTCCCCCAGAAATATTCCGGTTTTATTCTTGCGTTAAAAACCAGATATGGGGACAAATACGACTTTTGCAAGCATGCATCAGATATAACCCCATTTTTAATGGGGCACATTATATTACAAATAAACCGTGAGATAGCTTAATGACTGCTTTTTTTTAGTTTTTTTTCAAAACAGCCTACATCAATATTCAAGGTTTGGTAATTAATCCATCAAAATAGATTTCGGGGTCAACCTGACGGCCATTTTTTAACACTTCCAAATGCAGATGCGGGCCGGTAGAACGCCCCGTGTTACCCGTTAAACCAACAACATCACCTTTATGCACAACTTGACCCTGTGATACCAGGGTAGTTTGCAAATGTGCATAGCGGGTCATGGTTGATTTATCATGCTGGACTTCAACGATATTACCATAACCACCTTTACGACCGGCAAACACCACAAAACCACTTGCCGGGCTAAATACCTTTGTACCGCGCCGCGCTGCAATATCAACCCCCCGGTGAAAACGGCTCTGTCCATTAAAAGGGTCACGACGTATCCCAAAATGGGATGACACCCTGCCCTTAATAACGCTAATCCCGCTAAGTGATGCAGAATGGCGATGTGGCTTATAGCCTGTATAGGGTTTCAATTCAAAATTCAACAATGCAGGTTTATCCAGGTTTTTTAACCTCGACAACAATTTTTTTCGCCTCAGCCTTTCTGATTGTGAACCCTGGAGACTGATATCCAGCCTGGAATAAGAAGGCAGGGATATAGCAGCATCATGGTCAAGCCCGCCAATTGCCGGATGCATAGGCGGCTCGCTTAAATAAGCATACGGTTTATTCTTTTTGAGTACGGATAAGACCAGCGAGGATGAAAGAAGCAAAAAACTGACCGACATGATCAATACAAACAAGACGTTAACTGGCATAGTTGCCGGAAACTTTATGTTTGCTACCAGGTTTTTGATTTCCATATCTATTTATCTACCACTTTGAGGCAGTCTATCCATTCATTATTTGTTATGATAATCCTAAAATCCTTAGTTAGACGGCTTGCAGGGTAGTTCGAGTTGCTTGTCTGG
>CAZPEE010000166.1:0-5640 GCA_964585525.1 uncultured Cocleimonas sp. | reverse complement strand
CGTTAAAATGACGAATAAATTCACTGTTTACACGGTTGCCGGTATGGTACGATTCGTGCTGGATTTTGTTTGTGTAAAATCATTTGCATGACGATAATAAAACCTATGGATCATATTCACGGATAACAAATGACTCGATATATCTTCATCACAGGCGGTGTGGTTTCATCGCTTGGAAAAGGCATCGCTGCAGCATCGCTGGGCACTATTTTAGAGGCTCGGGGCTTAAGTGTCACGATGATGAAGCTTGATCCTTACATCAATGTTGACCCTGGTACGATGAGCCCGTTCCAGCATGGCGAGGTGTTTGTTACTGAAGATGGCGCTGAGACCGACCTGGATTTGGGTCATTATGAGCGCTTTGTTAATTTCACTGCAAACCAGTTAAATAATTTTACCACCGGACGTATTTATCAAACGGTTATTGCCAAGGAACGCCGTGGTGAATACCTGGGAGCAACGGTTCAGGTTATACCGCACATTACCGATGAGATTAAACGCTCGGTTCGCGCCGGTGCTGAAGGTTATGATATTGCCATGGTTGAGGTTGGCGGCACGGTGGGTGATATCGAATCCTTGCCGTTTATGGAAGCCTTGCGGCAGATGGGTGTGGAAGAGGGTAGCAATGCCCTGTTTATGCACCTTACACTGGTGCCTTATCTTGCCGCAGCGGGTGAGCTAAAAACCAAGCCGACACAACATTCTGTGAAGGAGCTGCGTTCTATCGGTATCCAGCCGCATGTGTTACTTTGCCGCAGTGAGCATCCTATCCCGGATAAAGAACGCAAGAAAATTGCCTTGTTTACCAATGTGACGGAGCAAGCGGTTATTCCTGCACTGGATATGGATAATATCTATAAAATTCCGTTGTGGCTTAATTCGCAAAACCTTGACCAGATTGTTGCCGATTATCTAAAACTGGATAATCTACCACCTGCTGACCTTTCCGACTGGGAAACCGTTATCAAGGAAATGGAATTTCCAAAGTTTGAGATAACTGTGGCCATGGTGGGTAAATACACCGACTTGACAGAATCTTATAAATCCTTGAATGAAGCCTTGAGCCATGCGGGTATCCAGACCCATTCGAAGGTGAACATCCAGTATGTTGATTCAGAAAAAATCGAAACCGACGGGACTGACATGCTCAAAGATGCTGATGCCATTTTAGTGCCCGGTGGTTTTGGTAAGCGTGGTGTTGAAGGAAAAATTACCGCGATCCAGTATGCGCGTGAAAATAATGTACCTTATCTGGGCATTTGCCTGGGGATGCAACTTGCCGTGATTGAATTTTCCAGGCATGTTGCCGGCTTTGAACAGGCGCACAGTACCGAGTTTGTGGTGGATACACCAGACCCGGTGATTGGGCTGATAACCGAGTGGAAAACCGATGATGGTAAAGTAGAAACCCGGGATGAAGATTCTGATATGGGTGGAACCATGCGCCTGGGCGGTCAACCGTGTTTACTCAAACCAGGCACGTTGGCACAAAAAACCTATGGTACGGATACTATTGTTGAACGGCATCGTCATCGTTATGAATTTAATAACCATTACCGGAATAGTTTACAGGAAAAGGGGTTGGTCATTTCGGGGGTTTCTGCAGATGAAAGCCTGGTTGAAATGGTTGAGTTGTCAGGTCACCCCTGGTTCCTGGCCTGCCAGTTCCATCCTGAATTTACCTCGCGTCCGCGTACCGGTCATCCCTTATTTACAGGTTACATTCAGGCAGCACTGGATTACCATGCTGCCAAAAAACAGTCTTAACGAGAACTAAATGCTATGAAGCTATGTCATTTTGAAGCAGGCCAGGATCACCCTTTTTTCCTGATTTCCGGGCCCTGTGTGGTGGAATCAGAGAAACTGACCCTGGAAATTGCCAGCACCATGAAAGCACTCACGGATGAGTTAGGTATCCCTTATATTTTCAAAGCCTCATTTGACAAGGCGAATCGCTCATCGCACGATAGTTTTCGTGGCCCCGGCATGGAGCAGGGCCTGCGTATACTGGAAAAGGTAAAAAATGATCTGGGTATTCCGGTGCTAACCGATATTCATGAGGATACGCCACTGGACGAAGTTGCTTCGGTTGTTGATGTCATGCAAACGCCGGCTTTTTTATGTCGCCAGACAAATTTTATCCAGAATGCAGCGAAACAGGGTATTCCGTTGAATATCAAAAAAGGCCAGTTCCTGGCACCCTGGGATATGAAAAATGTGGTCGACAAGGCTAAAGCAACCGGCAATGAACAGATCATGGTGTGTGAGCGTGGTTATACCTTTGGTTATAATACCCTGATTTCTGACATGCGTGGCCTTGCTACCATGCGTGAAACGGATTGCCCAGTGGTTTTTGATGCGACACATTCGGTACAGCAACCTGGGGGACAGGGGAATTGTTCTGGTGGTGAGCGCCAGCATGTACCTGTTTTAGCACGTGCAGCAATGGCGGTGGGTATCGCCGGGATCTTTATGGAAACACATCCCGAGCCGGATGAGGCATTAAGTGATGGGCCAAACTCCTGGCCAACCGGGCGCATGCGTGAATTACTGGAAACCTTGTTGAAGCTGGACCAAATCGTCAAGTCCGAACCTTTTCTTGAAGATACGCTGTAGTGTCAAAACAGAATGAGAAAAATCTGAATGAGAAAGACCCTGGAACAACCTGGTCTTAAACATCAATATTTATTAAAAATTAATCAGTGGGAAATTTCAAATGTCTGAAATAACAAAAATACATGCACGCGAAGTGATTGATTCACGTGGCAATCCAACGGTCGAAGCCGATGTAATCCTGGCAAATGGAACCATGGGGCGGGCGATTGTCCCTTCCGGGGCATCCACCGGCGCACGTGAAGCGATTGAATTACGCGATGGTGATAAGCAGCGCTTCATGGGAAAAGGTGTGTTAAAAGCAGTCGCGCATGTGAATGGCGAGTTGGCGGATAAGATTGTTGGCATGGATGCCACAGACCAGAAGGCGATTGATGACGCCATGATTGCACTGGATGGCACCGATAATAAAAGCCGTTTGGGCGCGAATGCATTGTTGTCCATTTCACTGGCAAGTGCCCATGCAGCGGCCAATGATGCGAGTCAACCGTTGTATCAGTACATCGGGCAGAACCTGGTGGCGGGTACTTCAGAACAATTTAAATTACCTGTGCCGATGATGAATATTATCAACGGCGGGGAACACGCCGATAACAGCGTCGATATGCAGGAATTCATGATTGTACCTGTTGGTGCATCCAGTATGGCGGATGCCGTGCGTTACGGCACCGAGGTGTTTCATCACTTGAAATCTGTATTGTCTAAAAAAGGCATGAATACTGCTGTGGGTGATGAAGGTGGTTTTGCGCCAGATTTACCTTCCAATGAAGCCGCGATTGAAGTGATTTTGGAAGCCATCGAAAAAGCCGGTTTTACCGCGGGCAAAGATATTTATCTGGGGCTTGATTGCGCTGCATCCGAGTACTACAAAGAAGGCAAGTATGTGTTGCAATCGGAAGGTAAAAGTTTTGATGCGGCTGGCATGATTGATTACCTGGACAACTGGGTGAAACAATATCCTATTATTACCATTGAAGATGCTCTGGATGAGGCAGATTGGGATGGTTGGGCGATGATGACCGAAAGGTTTAACAACAAAATCCAATTGGTCGGTGATGATTTATATGTTACCAACCCTAAAATCTTCCGTGAGGGTATCAACAAGGGTATTGCTAACTCTATCCTGATAAAATTTAACCAGATTGGCACCTTGAGTGAAACGCTTGAAGCAATCCAGATGGCTCACGATGCCGACTATACGGCGGTGGTTTCGCATCGCTCGGGGGAAACAGAAGATACGACAATAGCTGACCTTGCGGTAGCGACTAATGCGATGCAAATCAAGACAGGTTCTTTATCACGTTCTGACCGCATTGCTAAATATAACCAGTTGTTACGCATTGAAGAGCTGTTAGGCCCTCAGGGTGCTTATGCCGGAAAATCTGCATTTAAACACCTATAGCCTAACCGGTAGTTACGGTAATATTTGATGAAAGCACTTCTTTTTATTTTTTCTGTATTGTTGCTAATACTCTTTGTGGGCCTCTGGATTGGTAGCGGTAGTTACCCGGATCGCTGGCGCCTTGAAAATGAAATTAGTGCCCAGAAGGCGGCGAACCAACAGCAAAAGGAAAAAAACCGCAAGATTCAGGCGGAACTGGATGACCTGGCATCGGGTGATGATGCCATAGAAGAACGTGCCAGAAGTGAGTTGGGTATGACCAAAAAAGGTGAAACCTTTTATGAGGTTATTTTACAGCCTGAGCCCGATGATACAAAAAATAGCAAAGCGCTTGAATCAGCAGAAAAACCCATAAAGAAAAAAACCATAAAGCAGCTTGATTCTTCCGCTGACGATACGCATAAAGGCAAAAATGTCACTGGTAATGCTGAGCGTGAAAATCAACGCCTGGATTCACAACAGACACAAGAAAAAAACGTGCGTGAAAAACATGACTAAGCCTGTCTGGATCGTTATTCCCGCTGCGGGCGTAGGCAAGCGTATGCAGTCTGAGCGACCTAAACAATACCTTAAAATCCATCAGAAAACAGTGATTGAGCATACCATGGACTGTTTCCTCTATCATCCTGATGTGATGGGTATTATTGTTGTCTTGCACCGTGATGATCCCTACTGGAAGACCGTATCTAATAACCTGCCCTTGAATATTCCGGTTTATACCGTTGAAGGTGGTGCTGAGCGCAGTGATTCTGTGTTACAGGGGCTGGATTATTTAAGCATGGTGGAAAAGGTAGACGCTGAGCATTGGGTGATGGTTCATGATGCAGCCAGGCCCTGTTTAACACAGCAAGACCTGAATAAACTACTTGAATTAACAACTCGTCGTAATGCTGTTGGCGGGATACTTGCAACGCCGGTCAAAGATACCATGAAACGCGCCAATAAAAACAGCCATACGATTTTAAAAACTGAAAACAGGGATGATTTATGGCATGCCCTGACGCCACAATTATTTCGTCTTGGTGATTTACAACAGGCCTTACACCAGGGGCTGGACTCACAGGCGAATATCACCGATGAAGCCTCTGCCATGGAACTTGCTGGGCACTCTCCTGAACTGGTCGAAGGTAGTAGTCATAATATAAAAATCACCCAACCTGATGATATCGGCCTGGCAACCTGGTTGTTAGATAAAACGGATGCTGTGTAACGATGTTTCGTATTGGTAATGGTTACGATGTGCATGCGTTTACCGACGGTGACCATCTAATACTGGGTGGTGTAAGAATCCCGTATGATAAAGCATTCCTGGCCCATTCTGACGGTGATGTGTTAATCCACGCATTATGTGATGCGCTATTGGGTGCTTTGTCACTGGGTGATATTGGCCAGCATTTTCCTGATACGGATGATGACTTTGCCAATATTGATAGCCGGAAATTACTACGCCATATTGTCACGCTTATCAAAGAAAAAGGCTATCAGGTACAAAATTGTGATAACACTATCATCGCCCAGGCACCAAAGCTATCGCCCCATATTTTAGCCATGCGGAAAAACTTGGCAGAGGATCTACAGGTTGCCGATGATGCGGTTGGCGTAAAAGCAACGACCACTGAAAAACT
>CAZPEE010000165.1:0-5645 GCA_964585525.1 uncultured Cocleimonas sp. | reverse complement strand
ATAACTATTCCGCGCAGTTACGCCTAGCCCTGCACCACCACAGCCATACACTTTACCCTGCCCAACTGAGGATTCTAGGATGATCAAAAAATTACTCATTGCCAACCGTGGCGAGATTGCACTTCGTATTTTGCGTGCTTGCCGGGAGATGGATATCAAAACCGTTGCGGTACATTCAACCGCCGACCGTGATTTAAAACACGTGCGCCTTGCCGATGAATCGGTTTGCATCGGCCCACCCTCCTCAATGGACAGCTACTTGAATATCCCTGCCATCATTAGTGCTGCCGAAGTAACCGACGCGGATGCCATTCACCCCGGCTACGGCTTCCTGTCAGAAAATGCTGATTTTGCCGAGCGTGTAGAATCCAGTGGTTTCATTTTTGTTGGGCCAACAGCCGCTACCATTCGTGTCATGGGTGATAAAATTGCTGCCAAGGAAGCAATGAATAAATCAGGGGTTCCCTGTGTGCCAGGTTCTGATGGCCCGTTACCCGATGATCCCGAAACCTGCTTGAAAATGGCTGAAGATATTGGCTACCCTGTGATCATTAAAGCCACTGGTGGCGGCGGGGGCCGTGGCATGCGCACCGTTTATGACCCTTCTGATTTGCTGGAGTCGATTGTTCTGACAAAAACAGAAGCAGGTGCAGCATTTAATAATGATGTGGTTTTTATGGAAAAATTCCTTGAAAAACCCCGACATGTCGAATTTCAGGTACTGGCTGACACACATGGCAATGCCATTCATTTATGTGAACGTGATTGCTCCATGCAACGCCGTAACCAGAAAGTCGTTGAAGAAGCTCCAGCCCCTGGCATTACTGAAAAACAACGCAAAGAAGTGGGTGAGGCTGTCGCTAAAGCCTGTGTAGAAATTGGCTACCGTGGCGCAGGAACCTTTGAATTCCTCTACGAAAATAACGCCTTTTATTTCATCGAAATGAATACCCGCTTGCAGGTTGAGCATCCCGTTACCGAACTGATTACCGGGGTCGACCTGGTTAAACAGCAATTATTGATTGCCTCTGGCGAAGTCCTTAAAATCAAACAAAGTGATATCAAACCCAGGGGTCATGCGATTGAATGCCGCATCAATGCCGAAGACCCGGAGACCTTTGTGCCATCACCCGGTCGCGTTGAGCGTTTTCATTTACCTGGCGGCCTGGGGGTACGTATCGACTCACATATCTACGGTGGTTACACGGTGCCACCTTATTATGATTCCATGATTGGCAAGCTGATTGTACATGCCGAAGACCGCGCTACCGCAATAAAGCGCATGGAAGGTGCGCTCAGTGAAATGGTGGTCGAAGGCATTAAAACCAATATTCCACTGCAACGCCGCATTATGGAAGATACCGCCTTTATCGCAGGTGGCGCAGGCATTGACTATCTTGAGAAGAAACTGGGCCTGTAATCCAGCCTAAAACAAGGAACCGGCAATATGCCCTGGCAACAAATTATCTGCCATACCACCAAGGATGCCCAGGATAAAATCAGTGAACTGGTTGAACAAGCTGGCTCACTCTCTATCACACTGCAGGATGCCGAAGACGAGCCTGTTCTGGAGCCCTTGCCTGGGGAAACACCGCTCTGGGAAAAAATCGTTATGACGATTCTGTTTGAAGCGGATCAAAACCTGCAAACCCTCATTTCACAACTTGATGAACATAAACAGGAATGGCACATCAGCCATCTGTCACTCGAGATACTGGAAGACCAGGTTTGGGAGCGTGCATGGATGGAAAATTTCCGCCCCATGCAGTTTGGTGATAACCTATGGATTTACCCTAGCGGTTACGACATCCCCAACGATGACAGTGTTAAAATCCTGCTTGATCCCGGTTTAGCCTTTGGCACAGGTACACACCCTACCACGGCATTGTGCCTGGAATGGCTGGATCAGAACCCGCCTCGTGATTTAAGCGTGATGGATTATGGATGCGGTAGCGGCATTTTAGCCATTGCCGCGGCAAAACTCGGGGCTAAACATATCACTGCGACCGATATCGACCCACAGGCAATTACCGCAACACGCGATAATATGCAGCGCAACAGTATAACCAACGATAAAATCAGCGCCTATCTGGTAGAGGATACACCTTCTGACAAGGTTGATTTACTCATCGCCAATATTTTAAGTGGGCCGTTAATTGAACTATATCCGCAGCTTGACTCACTTATCAAAAAGAACGGCTCACTGGTCTTATCCGGTATTTTGAAAGAACAAAAACAGTCTATTATAAATACCTACTCTCAAACCTTTGATAATCTTGAAGTCAAGGTTCTCGGTGACTGGATCAGGGTCACCGGTATTAAAACCAGTATTGAAAAGAACGGCTTACATTAAGCTCAGGCCAAACCATGTATACACAATGCCAACATTGCAAAGCGATCTTTGAAGTTTCCATGCGCGAAGTGACCGTCGCCGCAGGAAAGCTGCGCTGTGGCGAATGCAATGAAGTCTTTGATGCCATGCTGACATTGTCAACCACCCTGCCAGAACCTTTCTCGCCGGACAGTGTGACATCAGGCGAAACACCGGATGCCAATCAAAACAAAAAAGAAATACGACCTGAATCCACATTGAGTATCCAGGATGCCAAAAGCCAGCGCCCTCAAATCAGCCAGCCTACAGGCATAAAGGAAAATGTGAAAGAGATTGCCCATGATGTCAATAAAAGCATCGACAGGAAGTGGATGAAGCCCATAGCACTGTCACTGGCAATCCTGTTGCTTGCACAGATACTTTATCACAACCGCCAGTATTTTAGCCGCACACCAGCACATGAGCCGGATAAAATCGAAATGCTGAGTAACAATGTCTTTGCCCACCCTAACGAAACGGGCGTATTACTCATATCCGCCTCCATCGAAAACCATGCAAAACATGCCCAGCCATACCCGGTTCTGGAAGTCCGACTGACAGATTCTGACAATAACCTGGTTGCACTAAGGCGCTTTAAACCTTCCGAATACCTTGAGGATTACCGGAAAAACAGCTTACTTGAAGTCAACACACCGACTAACCTTAAACTGAAAATAAAAGACCCCGGAGATCAGGCGACACGCTTTCAATTTAAATTCATGTAGGTTTCCCCCAAAGGGCTAACGCTCTCAAGCCTGGTTTTCAGGCGTTTTTTGTGGCCAGGAGTTAATCACAGCGTGTATCAAGGTTGCCAGTGGGATGGCAAAAAAGACTCCCCAGATTCCCCATAAACCACCAAATAATAAGACTGCAACAATAATCGCGGCAGGATGTAAATTGACCATTTCTGAAAATAACAATGGAACCAGCAAATTGCCATCCAGAAATTGTACAACACCATAGGCGATTAACACATATAAGGTGTCCTGGGTAAAACCCCATTGATAATAGGCTACAATCGCGACCGGCAAGGTTACAATTGCTGCACCCACATAAGGGATCAAAACCGATATGCCCACGACAAACGAAAGCAATACCGCATAATTTAGGCCAAATAATAAGAAAGTGATATAAGAGACCAGCCAGACAATCATGATTTCAACCACCTTGCCACGCACATAGCCCGCAATTTTACCGTTCATTTCATTCCATACTTTGGAAACCAGCTTACGGTCACGCGGCAAAAAACCACTAAACCAGGCGATGATTTTTTCCTTGTCTTTGAGGAAAAAGAAAATCAACAAAGGCACCACCACCAGATAAACCATGAATGTCAGTAAATCTGACACAGAAGATAACGAAAAACTGACAACCTGCTGTGAAAAGTCTGTAATCTGGTTACGGATACCCAAAAGGAACTCACTCACTTGTTGCTCTGAAATAAATGGATACTTTTCTGGCAGTTGCAGCAGGATTTTCTGTCCCTCATTAAACATCTTGGGAATTTCCAGTACAAACTGGGTTCCCTGGCGCAACAACAAGGGTGCCAGGATAAAAAACACAATCATTAAAAACAAAACAAACAGGCTGAAAGTGATTAAGATTGCCACAAAACGGGGGACTTTATAACGGGTGAGTGCATTAACAGCACCATCCAGTAAATAAGCAATAATAACCGCAGCCAGCAAAGGCGCCAGTATATTGCCAAAAAAGAATAACACCGCCGCACCCAGAAACAGCAAAAATGCCAGCATGGCGACTTGCGGATCGGTAAAATGCCGGTGATACCATTCGCTTAATAGTTTTAACATGCGCTAATTACTTTTCTCACTTTTACCTTCAAGACTATCTTGTAACTTATTGTATTCATGAAGAAACACTAATTCCAGTTCATCAATAACCTTAACAGCTTCTTTACCCTGCAGCATATGAGCTGTCATTAAATCTGAAATTGGATGAAGGATGTTTTCTTTGTCCACCATAGGATAGGTCTTACTTAAGCGCTTAATGGCTTTTATGACACTTTCTTTTTCTGGACGGGAAATTGGCAGTGGTTGTTGACTGGCAACATTTTCTTCGCTAACGCGGCTCGGCTCCTCCGGTTGCTGGCGGGCCTCTAGAAATTCTGCAAAAGCGAGTATTGAATCCTGATCTGAAACGTCGAGTTTTTTAAACAGCTTGATCAGCTTGCGTTCTTTTTTTTTCAACTGTGGTGGCATTGCGCCTGGAAACATTCTGTTTGACCTTGAAAAGGTTAATATAAATCACACGGGATGATGCTACAGATTAAACCAGTCGCTGTCACTAATCAAATACATGATCCATAAAAAAAGCCCTGATAATCAGGGCTTTTTTTATGGATCATGTTAATTCTACTACGATTTTTTACAGTAATTTCGAGCAAATTCAAGTAAATCTTCCATGGTACGCACGCGGAACTTCTGACGCTGTCGCACAAAAGAAAACTCGCGGCTTAACGGTGGGTCAAGCGGAATAGCTTTCAGGGTGCCCAATTTCAGTTCCTTGGCGATACTGACACTGGACATGACCGAGATACCCATACCCGATTCAACAGCGCCTTTTACGGCTTCAGGGCTACCCAGCTCCAGACAGGCTTTCAAGGCATGTTTACCCAGACCCTGGTTTTTCATGTGTTCAATAATCACATCACGTGTACCCGAACCTTCTTCACGACAAATGAAAGGATACTTAACCAGTTTTTTAACTGAAACGGTTTTTTGTTTTGCAAGTTCATGATCTGTAGGGACAACAGCCACCAGATCATCTTTACGGCACACTTCAACGACCAGGTTTTTGTTGGTTACAGGGCCTTCGACTACGCCCAGATCAATAACATTGTTTTCAACCATGGAAACAATGCCTTCGGTGTTTGATACCCGCAAACGTAAACGTACTTCGGGGTTTTGCGCATTAAAATCACCCAGTAACGCTGGCAACATGTATTCGGATATCGTAGTACTGGCACCCAGGGTGAGTGAGCCGCTGATATTACCCGTTATTTCCGTTATCGCATTTTCCATTTCTGCATATTGTTCAAAAATGCGTTCGGCATAATCAAAAGCCACATGCCCTGCTTCGGTCAAGCTAACACGGTTATGAGCGCGATCAAACAACCGCGTATCAAATTGCTCTTCTAATTGACGTATTTGAAACGTCACCGCAGGCTGGGTCATGTGTAGCACTTCTGCTGCTTTGGTAAAGCTTAGCAATCGTGCTACTGCATGAAATACCTGGAGTCTCCTATCTGACATCT
>CAZPEE010000164.1:4540-5665 GCA_964585525.1 uncultured Cocleimonas sp. | reverse complement strand
ATTTGCCTAAAAAATTACTCGAAAGCATGTCAAAAGCGGCTTTTTATCCACACCCGGTGGGAAAGATTGAGCGCATGGAAACGCATATTTCCATGTTGTTTTTAACCGGAGATTTTGTTTATAAATTAAAAAAGCCGGTGGATTTTGGCTTTCTTGATTTTTCCCGGCTAAAAGATCGCCAGTTTTATTGCGAGGAAGAAGTACGGCTTAACCGCCGCACTGCACCAGGTTTGTATCTTGGAGTTGTGGCTATTTGTTTTTCCAGGCAGGGGTATCATCTATGCTCTGAATCCGACATAGATAATGAAACCATTATCGAATATGCCGTCAAGATGCACCAGTTTGACCACAACCAGCAATTGGATTTACTGCTGGAGAAAAAGCAAATTACACTTGCCCAGATTGATGAATTGGCAGGGCATATTGCTGGTTTTCACCAGCGGGTAGCAATTGCCGATCAACACAGTCACTTTGGCAATCCGGAGGTGTTGTTAAAACCCTGCCTTGAAAATCTGGCAGTTCTTTCCCCTGGCGATGATACAAAACGCTTGCTTCAGTGGACAAAGGACACTTGGGGGAAATTAAAACCGGTATTTAAACAGCGTAAAAAAGATCAGCACATCCGTGAATGCCATGGCGATTTGCATTTGTCCAATATTGCGATTATCTCACATGGCAAGCAGGAAAAGATTACGCTCTTTGACTGCATTGAATTTAGCGAGGATTTACGCTGGGTTGATACCATAAGTGACCTGGCTTTTTTGTTAATGGATCTGGAAGGCCGTAATCAATATCCATTTTCAACACATTGTCTTAATCACTATTTGAGTATTACGGGTGATTATGATGCTTTGCGTGTTCTGGTTTTTTATAAGGTCTATCGCGCACTGGTACGCGCAAAAGTAGCTGCTTTGCAAAAACAGGGCGATGCGGAAGAACACTATATCAAGCTAGCACTCGCCATGATTAAAAAGCGTAAACCAGTATTGTTTATTACCTTTGGTTTGAGTGGATCAGGAAAAACCTGGGGAAGCCGGAAAATAGCCGATCAGTGTGGCCTGGTTCATATCCGGTCGGATGTCGAACGCAAACGTTTGGCGGGCATGGATCAAAACAGCCATGAGC
>CAZPEE010000164.1:0-4440 GCA_964585525.1 uncultured Cocleimonas sp. | reverse complement strand
ATAAAAGCCACGAGCCAGATAAAAGCCACGAGCCAGATAAAAGCCGTATGAACAGTGGCTTAGGTGAGGGGCTTTATTCGCCAGAAATGAATCACAAAACGTATGCCCATTTATTGCAGAGCGCTTCGATGATTCTGGACAGTGGCCATAGCCTGATTGTTGATGCAACATTTTTAAACATGTGTGACCGACAGGTGTATGCTGATCTGGCGGCAAAGAAAAATGTAAAATTTACCATTTTATCTTTTCAGGCAACAATCACTCAACTTGAACAGAATATCCTGCAAAGGAATAAAAGGGGGGACGATGCCTCGGATGCTGACATCAAGGTGTTGCATCGGCAACGGCAACTGTTTGATCCACTACAGGCTGGGGAAAAGGCTCAATCCATTGTCATTCAGTTTGGTGAAACGATACCGGTCAATAAAATAAAGAAGTTGTTCAGCTAGAGTTTAGGAAAAAGGCGATATTATTAAGTAATCTTGAGAGGGATGGAGATTGCTTGCCACACGGTGTTGTTCTTTGGTGATTGAAATGATTTCAATCATGTTGTCATGGTGTTTGAAAAGATTTCACCCAGGGAAAAAAGGATTCCCAGTTGATTGAAGCAGTTGCAGTCTTCTGGAAATATTGAATCCACAAAAAAATAAATAAATTAATTTTAAGGTTTGGACTATGTTTGATTTTATTACTGCTGGCGGTTTCCTGATGCTGCCGATTATTCTGAGTTCTTTTTTAGCGATAGTGGTTATTGTTAACCTGTTTCTTACTTTGCAGCGCAAAAAAGTGATCCCCGAAAATGCCAGCGATATGGCACGCAAACTGGCATTGTCAGGTAAAATGACCGAAGCGCATATTGAGCAGGTTCGCCAGGGCTCGTTATTGGGGCAGGTGCTGGCAGCGGGGCTGGAAAGCGTTGGTTCACCGCGTCATTTAATGAAAGAAAATATCGAAGAAACAGGCCGCCATGTGATCCACTCGATGGATAAATACATGACAACACTTGGCACGATAGCAGCAATTGCGCCTTTATTGGGTCTTTTGGGAACTGTTGTCGGCATGATCAGTGTATTTAGTGTGATTACGTCACAAGGTGTAGGAAACCCTACAGAGTTGGCAGGGGGTATTTCCCAGGCCTTGATTACCACGGCGGCAGGTATTTCTGTTGCAGTTCCAGCGCTGGTATTCCACCGATATTTTCGTGGCAAGATTAATGATTATGCGGTTGAGATGGAAAAAGAGGCAATCAAGCTGGTTGATGCGGTTAGTGCGCCCCGTAAAGCTGCACCCATGGCTGCAGCGCAACGCCCGGCGACGAATCCTAATGCACAAAAGGTACGTGGGGGTCGGGTTGCATGAATTTTAGAAAAACTATGAGCGATGAGGTGGAAGTTAACCTGACACCCCTGATTGATGTGGTCTTTTTGCTACTGATCTTTTTCATGGTGACAACCACCTTTGACCGCAATGCCAAAATCAAAATTGATTTGCCTTCGACGCAAAGCGCCAAACCAATCGCACAGAAAAATACCATGGAGTTGTTAATCAACAGCCAGGGTAAATACTATGTCGATGGGCTGGAAGTACTGAATAACAAACCTGAAACCTTGTTCCGTGCCATGAGTGAAGCGCTTGATAAACGGGGTAATAACCCGCCTTTGGTGATTAGTGCAGATGCCAATGCCAATTACCAGTCAGTGGTTACAGCAATGGATATTGCTGGTCGCTTAGGCTTGACAAATTTCTCGATGGCGACGGCGCAATCTAAAAAGTAGTCTGTTGGGGATATATGCCATAAAAAAGCATTGGAAAAAGATTACCAGTCAGTTGCAACGGAGTTGGATGTGGCAGCTCGTCCTGGCTTAACGAATTTCTCCATGGAAACCGTAAAACCTTAATATTTCATACTTTGAGCTGTGTTAAAATCCGCGCATTCTTTTCTACCAGGTATGTTGCTTGTCTTCTCAAAGAAAAGCTGAAATGGCTCCGCAAAAAGGTATGGTGATTTACAAGCGCCTTGCCACCTATGCGCTTGAACACTGGCGTTATCTTGTGCTGGCGGTTATTGGCCTGGTCATTGCTGCGCTGACACAACCCTTATTCGCCGCTTATATGAAGCCATTGCTTGATGGCACTTTCATGGAAAAAGACCCACAAGTCATCCACTGGGCTCCTATTGCGATACTGGTGATTTTTTTATTGCGCGGTGTTTCCAGCTTTTTATCTGCCTATTCCATGGCCTGGGTTGGGCGCTCGGTTGTCACTCAATTACGCACCGAGCTTTTTGAACGCTTATTACACCTGCCAATACGCTTCTATGATCAAAATAATTCAGGCAAACTGGTTACGCGTCTTATCTATCAGGTAGAGCAGGTAGCCGTTGCAGCAACCAAGGGTTTGACCGTGCTGGTGCAGGATGTGGTGAGTGTTATCGGTTTGCTTGCCTGGATGTTCTATCTGAGCTGGGAATTAACCTTGATCGTATTGCTTACGGCTCCGTTTATTGCTGCCATTATTTCCTATGTAACCAAGCGCTTTCGCAGGTTGAGTAACCAGATCCAGGATTCCGTGGGTGAAGTTACCCAGATTAGCAGTGAAGCGATTAATGCGACACGTGAAATCCGCATATTCGACGGTATTGATTATGAGTCGGATCGCTTTGATGTCGTCAACGAAAAAAACCGCCGTAGCAGCATGAAACATACCATGACGGATCGTTTGAGTATGCCGATTGTGCATTTTATCGTTGCCATTGCACTGGCAATTGTGATTTATGTGGCTACCCGTGGTGATTTGCTAGAGCGCTTTAGCCCCGGTTCTTTCATGTCATTTATGACAGCCATGTTGATTTTGCTGGACCCGATAAAACGACTGACCAATGTGAATGCAACCTTGCAAAGTGGTATTGCAGCCGGTGAAAGTATTTTCGCCTTGCTGGATGAAGCGCCTGAAAAAGATACCGGTAATAAAGTGCTGGAAGATTCGCAAGGACGCTTTGAATTTGACAATGTGACGTTTCGTTACAACGACAATACCGATGAGGTGATTAAAGGCATCAGTTTCAGCGTAAAAGCCGGTGAGAAAATCGCACTGGTGGGTCATTCTGGTAGTGGTAAAACCACCCTGGTCAATTTATTACCGCGTTTTTATGATTACACTTCAGGTGACATTCGCCTGGATGATATTGCATTGCCGGATATCACCCTAAAAAGCCTGCGCCAACAATTTGCCTACGTAGGCCAGGATGTTACCCTGTTTAACGACACAGTGCGTAATAACATCGCCTACGGAAAAATGCGCAATGCGACTGATGGGCAATTGAGAGCCGCCGCAGAGTCAGCCTACGCGCTCGAATTTATCGAAAAACTGCCCCAGGGTTTTGATACCCAGGTTGGTGAGAATGGCACACTATTATCCGGCGGACAAAAACAACGCCTCGCCATTGCCCGTGCGATATTATCCAATGCACCCATTTTGATTCTGGATGAAGCCACCTCGGCACTGGATACCAAATCAGAACGGCACATCCAGAATGCACTGGAAACGCTGCTGGAAAACCGCACCACCTTCATGATTGCACATCGCCTGTCCACCATTGAGAAGGCTGATAAAATACTCATGATGGAAGCGGGCAAAATTATTGAATCAGGCACGCATAGCGAATTATTAGAAAAAAAGGGCGCCTATTCGAAGCTGTACCATTTGCAGTTTGAAGATGACTGAAAAATACAATAACACCAGTAAGTTACAGCAATGGCTGGAAAAAATCTGGTACGGCAATGGTCGCGGACGTTTTTTATTGCTCCCCTTGAGTGCTTTGTACTGCACGATCAACACACTGCAACGCAAGCGACAAAGCATGCATTTACCTACATTACCTTGCCCTGTGGTTGTCGTGGGCAATATGACGGTGGGAGGCACGGGTAAAACGCCCTTGACGATCCATATCATTAAGTTATTACAACAACAAGGCTACACACCCGCGATTATCACCCGGGGTTATGGTGGCAAGGCCACTACCTGGCCGCAGGCGGTGACGGCACGTAGCGATCCACAGCAAGTCGGTGATGAGGCCGTGTTAATGGCAATTCGCACGGGTGTTCCCGTTTATGCCGGTGCTAATCGCTTAGCCTCGATTGAGGCACTATTGAAAGCCCATGAGTGTGATGTGATTGTCTCCGACGATGGCTTGCAACATTATAAACTGCCGCGTGATATTGCCATTGCGGTTGTCGATGGTGAACGCGGTTTGGGCAATGGACTGTGCCTGCCAGCAGGCCCTTTACGCGAGAAAAAAGAACGTCTTGAAGGCTGTGATTTTGTGTTGTTAAATGGCAAGTCAAACCTGAAAACAAACCTTAACAATCAATCATATAACTTCATGCTAAAAGGTGATTTGTTATATGCCTTGCACGGCAATAAACAGCTAAACCTTGATGC